>JALERP010000164.1 GCA_022764085.1 Prevotella sp. | reverse complement strand
TTGGGACGAGGAGTCTTTCGATGGTGACAATCCAGATGCGTGGATGATAATTGAAACTGCAACATTCGGTACTCTTTCAAAGATGTATAAGAACCTGAAAGCACAGTCACCATTGAAATCGGCAATTGCAAATGAATTTGGTTTGTATTCTTCCAAAGAACTATCCAGTTGGCTTGAAGCATTATCCGTTTTAAGAAATGCCGTGGCTCATCACTCACGCTTATGGTATAACAGAAGGGATATTCTCGCGACGAGATTATCCGCTTGTCGTCAATAGACTCTGGAGCTGGTCTGTCGCAGATATTAAAGACCCTTGAGGCGTGCGACTTTATTGAATACTACAAACCTTTTTAGAACAACCGACGCCAAATGATGTATAGGCTCACCGACCCGTTTTGCCTTTTCTATCTGGCAAATGTAAACGGCAATTCACGTAGTAATAACAGCAATACCGCAAAGATTCAAATACCGCAGTAATAGCACGCAATAAACGATGCCACGTTCACAAGTGGTTACTCAATAAGCAAAAGACGTTAATAATAAATAATTAATTGACTATACACTTGCGTCTTAACTTGAAAATGTGTATCTTTGCTGCGTATTTGCATTTGGGAATATATACTAAAACAAATTATTATGATAGAAGCAAACAAGTTGAAACGCTGTTTGATAACAGCAGGTATCATTGCCGTATGCATGACGGCACATGCAGAAATTGAGGGTAGCCTCGACCCTAAGTCGGTGGTTGCCGAGTGGAGCAATGCCTCCACTTATCCAAAAGTTATTGACATAAACTTCAGCGATGAGATGTGGCCGGGACAGACATGGACCGGACAGACCGGCAAGGATTGTCCTGAATATGCCGACGGGGCATACGTTAACGCCATATTGAGAGTACCCGCCAATGGCGGCACTAAGGTGACCTACCCTGTACTGTTCCACAACTGCACCTTCGCCAACAAGAAGAGTTATAACGGTTATGCCGGAGCCACTGCCGCATTCTGCCGCCAGTACTATTTAGGCGAAAGCGCAGTGGGCAACAGTGCCACGACAAGAAACAATTGGACAGTGGTAGGACATACCAAATATCTGGAGGACAACATCCAGTATGACGCCAAGAACAATCCCATATACGGTGAGGCCGGCTTTGTGCAGTTCTGCCGCAGTCAGGCTATTGTCGATGAGGCTACACAGACAAAAGTAAGCGTTCACGGTTGGATGGAGATTGACCACATTCCTTACGTCGAGCGAGTGCAATGGTCATGGTCTTCCACCTCTTGGGGAAGAGGAATAAAATGTGACATAAAAATAGGTGACGGCGAATGGAAACCCTTGGTATGGATGTGTTCCAACAAGCACAAGGCGGGTTATACCGTATTCAGCGACCAGGGATATTTTATGGAGAATGTGATTGACGCTTATGACGTGTCGCTGAGATGGCGAGTGTGGGACGGAGATGACAACACGACCATCGACCCCATGGCCATGCAGCAAGCATCACGCGTACACAAGATACAAATCTTCGGCAATGAAATCACTGACGAACAGGCTCTATATGCTACAGAACATCCATTGGGCAATATCGGTGAGCCAAGCGACCTTGGCAATGGTGAGAATGAACCAGGCAATGACAATGCCGAGACTGACGCTCCTTACGGATTACAGGCATTCCCAACGGCACAGGGCTTCGGAAAGTATGCCACGGGAGGACGCGGCGGAAAAGTGGTGACTGTGACTTCGCTCGAGGATAACGCTACGCAGAAGGGCACACTACGCTGGGCCTTTGCACAATATCCCGACGAACCGCTTACCATTGTCTTTGCCGTCAGTGGAGAGATACAACTGAAGGAACCGTTGGCTGTGAAACGTGCCGACTGGACATTGGCCGGACAAACAGCCCCGGGAGAGGGTGTCGTAATCTCGCGCAACAAGGTGAACTTCGGTGGTTCGCAGAATTTCATCGTGCGCAATGTACGTTTCCGCAGCGGTGCAAAGAACACGTCAGGCCAAGTGCTCGAAGACCAGGCTTGCGGAGTGGAAAACTGCAGCAACTTCATCTTCGACCATTGCGTCTTCGGATGGTCGGTGGAGGAGAACATGAACACGCAGGACAGCCATTTCCTCACAGTGCAATACAGTATGGTGCACGAGGGCCTATACAATGCCGGACATTCCAAGGGTGCCCGCGGCTATGGTTCGCAGTGGGGAGGTTCGCCCGCCACTTATCACCACAATCTTCTGGCGCACAACAAGTCGCGCAGCCCTCGCTTCAATGGTGCGCGTGGAGATGACTATGTTGTATTTATGGAATATGCCAACAACGTGAACTACAACTTCGGGGCAAGTGGCGTATATGGAGGCGAGAACACTGCCGACATCAACCAATACAACGGTGAGAACTCAGTGCATGAGTGCAACTTCATCAACAACTATTATAAACCCGGAAAGATTGCCTCTGCATCCGACTGCAAGTTCCTCGTGTCGAGTTATGCCCGTAGCGGGGCGACTTCGTGGGCACCATCCAAATGGTATGTCAACGGCAATGTGATGGAGGGTAATGATGCCGCCACTGCCGACAACTGGAAGGCTGTGGGCGTAGAGACATACACATTGAGCGACATACGGACTGACGAGCGCATAGTCACTGCCACTCCTTATAACAAATATTCGATTGACGGGGGCAGGAGCCGCTATCTACCCGAAAGGTATATGCTGGAATACATTGCCACTGCCGAGCAGGCATACAATGATGTGGTTAGCCATGCCGGAACCATCAACCGCGACAAGATTGAACAACGTATTGCCAACGAGGTTATCAGCGGTACATGCCGGTATGGCGGAGCTACCACAGGAGCCGGCAAGGGAATCCTCGACACCGAGAATGACGCCGAGGGGTTCTATAAATATTCCACCGACTATTCCATTCCTGTTGACACGGATGGCGACGGTATGCCCGACGAATGGGAGAGCAAGAACGGACTGAATCCTGAGGAAGCAGACCAAAACCGTGTAAATACCGACGGTTATACTGCCATCGAGGTATATCTCTGCGAACTCATGGGTGAACAGTTGAGCAATGACTTCACCACTGCCATCAACACCATAGAGATGGTAAAGCCTGTCATCCGTTACGACTCATCCAATGGCACACTTGAGGTGGATAAGGATGCCATTGGCAGCAACCTCAGCATATACACCACCGACGGACGCCTGCTGAAGCGCATGCCAATAACATCCGCCCTGATTCATCTTGGCTCACTGCCCAAAGCATTGTTGCTCATTCAGATAGAGGGTCGCAACGTCTGTCCGCGCGCATTGAAGATTAATTAATATATACATCTTAGTAGTTACCACACAACCACAGGAAGTTAAAGTAGTGTTAAAATCGGAAATTGTCTTGACTCGTACCTTAGGGCATACATTAACTTTGCAAGCGAATTCAACAACAACATTTAATCTCGCGAGAATATGAGTGAAAAAACAAAGTTAAAAATCGGAGAGTTCTCCAAGTTGATGCAGGTGACGGTAAAGACGCTTCGACACTACGAACAGATGGGACTGCTGATTCCATACGAGGTGGATAAGTGGACGGGCTACAGATATGCCCAAGGCCCTTTGCATGAAGCACTATGGTCCCTACGACCGCTTCTATGAGTCATACACCGAGGCATTCAAGTATCTTGAGGAAAAGGGATACGAGAGTACAGGGCATCCAAGGACAGTGTATGTAGATGGGGCATGGAATCAGGAAGACCCAGAGAAATGGCTGTCGATCATACAGATACCAGTGAAGTGAGAATTGAACACAGAGGCACAGAGACACAGAGATAATGTTTTAAGTTATTTATAAGATACAGATTAAACTCTGTGCCTCTGTAACTCTGTGTTCAATAATAAAATCATAATATTGCTTAACGAATTGCACGTTTTTCAGAATAAATACGTACCTTTGCCGACAAAACTACATTTATTGAGGATTGAGAATATGAAAGTATTATTGGTAAACGGCAGCCAACATAAGACGGGCTGCACCCATACCGCCCTGATGGAGGTGGCAAAGGAATTGGAAAAGGCCGGAATAGAAACAGAAGAGTTCTGGTGTGGCAACAAGGCGATAATGGGCTGCATAGGATGCGGCAAGTGTGCCAAGAGCTTCAAATGCTGGAACTCAGAGGACACCGTGAACGCCTTTCTCGACAAGGTCAAGGAATGCGACGGATTCGTATTCGGCACTCCCGTACACTTTGCCGGTACATCGGGATTCATCAAGCCATTCATGGACAGGGCATTTTGCTCGAAGGCATCACTGTTCTACAACAAGCCGGCTGCAGCTATCGTAAGTTGTCGCCGCGGCGGTGCACAGGGTGCTTTTGAGGATATGAACAGATACTTCAACTTCGCCTGTATGCCTGTCGTGTCGTCCAACTACTGGAACGAGGTGCACGGCAATACTCCCGCAGAGGTGGAACAAGACTTGGAGGGAATGCAAACGATGCGCCAGTTGGGTCGCAACATGGCATGGATGCTGAAGTGCATTGAAGCAGGAAAGACTGCCGGCATCGCCCTACCCGAGCAGGAAGCGAAGATCAAGACAAACTTTATTAGGGAATTTTGAGAATTAAGAATTAAAAATTAAGAATTAAGAATTAAGAATTAAGATGCGCCTACATATATTATTTGCTGTTTTGTTTGCGGCGACATCTTTGTCGGCACAGACAGAGGATCATCCGGAAGACCGTCAGGTGGATATGGATGACCCTACGTTTGTACCTACCGTAAAGGTGGGAAAGGTGCTCGACAAGGGAGACAGCATACAATATATGGAGATGAACAACGTGTATGTATATCCTAACCTCACGTTTAAGAACGCCAAACAGGCGGCAGCCTATAACCGACTGGTGAAGAACGTGAAAATTGTGTTGCCTATAGCCAAGGAGGTGAACCAGATAATAGTGGAGACATACGAATATCTTGAGACTCTTCCTGACAAGAAATCAAAGGACGAACACATGAAACGCGTGGAAAAAAGCATATTCAAGGAATACAAGCCAAGGATGAAGAAGCTTACCTATTCGCAAGGCAAGCTTCTCATCAAACTTGTATATCGTGAATGTGACTCGCGCTCATACGACATCATCCAGGCTTTCCTCGGTCCTATAAGGGCGGGATTCTACCAGGCTTTTGCATCACTCTTCGGGGCAAGCCTTAAAAAAGCATACGATGCCGAAGGCACTGACCGACTCACCGAGAGGGTTGTATTGATGGTGGAGGCGGGACAGATTTGAGTCTTTGAAGCTTGGGGCTTCAAAGAATTAAAGAATTAAAGTTTCGGAAGTTGAATTAAAACACAAAGACACGAAGAAGACAATGTTTTTTTATATACAAAGACAACAAGCGACTTAAAAGTCGCCACAAAGCCTTGCGGATGAAAATACTTTGTGTCTTTGTGTTAAAATATAAAAAAGCTCTGTTACTCAGTGACTCTGTGTTATAATATTATTTCTCGCTGAACAACACTTGGATGACGGTTTGACCCACTGCCTTTAGGGTGTTGCGGTCGATATTCTCCATTGTGTCGTTCACCGTATGCCATGTGGGTCCGAAGGAGCTTTGCTCGCAGTTGGCATAGAAGGGAATGATATCTATTGTGGGGATGTTTGCCTTCTCATTTACCGGAACATGGTCGTCGGTAATCATCCCACCATCGGCATCGGGGAAGAAACTGCTGTAACCGGCTACCTTGGCTGCAGCCCATACCTTTTCCACAATCGTAGAGGCATACTGCTGGGACACCGCCTCGCGATGGAACACAGCTCCCGCACCGCCTACCATGTCAAGGAGAATGCCAAAACGAGCCTTATAACCCGCACTATGTGCCTTCTCCGACCAGTATTTAGCTCCCAAAGCCCATGTGTCGCCGTCAGTCTTGGCATCGCTCCATTGGGGTATTCCCCAATCCTCGGCATCGAAACATACGAAATCCACTCCCACGTTTATGCTGTCGGCTCTCTGCAACAGACGAGCTATCTCGAGCATCACAGCCACTCCACTGGCCCCGTCGTTGGCACCCATCACCGGTTTGCGCCAATTGGCACTGTCGGGGTCATTGTCCGCCCATGGACGGCTGTCCCAATGGGCACAGAGAAGTATGCGCTCCTTGCTTCCTGGACGGAAACTGGCAATGATATTGCGGCAGTTGAGCTTTGTGCCGTCATATCCTGTGACAACAGTTTCCTGACGGCTTACTGCCATACCGAAATGCCTGAACTTAGCCTCTATCCAATCGCCGCAGAGGTCATGCGCCTCGGAGTTCATTAGTCGAGGTCCGAAGTCGCACTGGGCGGCACAATACACGTATGCGCTGTCGGCAGAAAACTCCGGCCCAACGGCAACAGCCTCAGCTACAGTCTTTTTTGAATTACCGCAAGCGGCAAGGCATAATAGCGCAATAAATATATAACTTAATTTTCTTAGTGATTTCATAGTAATCTATATTCTCTTTTTTTATTGTCTGTTTTTCTGTATATCCTCCATCAGTCTGAGGAAGTTTCCCCCGAGAATAGCCTGGATGTCTTGTTCGCTGTATCGTTTTGCCATAAGCATGCGGGTGAAGTTGACGAAATCAGAGGATGACGCCATTCCACGTACTCCTCCGTCGCCGTCAAAGTCGGTGCCTATACCAACGTGGTCGATACCCATTATATCCACGGCATGGTCGAGGTGCTCAAGCACATCCCTCACCGTTGCCTCTCCGTCGGAGCGCAGGAAGCCATGATAGATGGTTATCTGGCACACTCCTCCCTTGGCAGCCAACGCTTTCATCTGCTCATCGGTAAGGTTGCGGGGATGTGGACAGAGGGCATGGCAGCTGCTATGACTGCACACTATCGGTGTGGTACTGATGTCCATTGCATCCCAGAAACTCTTCTCGGCGGCATGGCTAAGGTCAACCATTATGCCAAAACGATTCATCTCGCGGATGATCTTCTCGCCAAATTCGCTCACACCATTATGTGTGGATTCCCCGCGGCAACTGTCGCAGATGTCGTTGTCGCCATTATGGCAGAGTGTGATATACACCACTCCCCTGTCGGCAAAGTACTTGACGTTATTTATGTCGCCCTCAAGGGCAAGCCCATTCTCAATGCCAAGCATGATGGACTTCAGTCCTCGACGCTTGTTGGCCCACAGTTGCCCTGGAGTGCGGGCAAGGGCAAGATACTGACTGTTTTCAGCCACTATATCCTCTATCTTGTTGAAGATAAGGTCGGCATATTCCTTTGGGCCGTTTACGTCGAAACGCACATTCTGACGGAACGTCTCATTATTCTTAGGTTGCGGCAGATATGCCACCATGATGGTGGAATCCTGACGTCCGTCGGTCATCTTGTGCAAATCCACAAGCAGTTTGGGGTCGCGACGGTCGAAGCGCACTCCGTCGGCAAAGAACATCGGCGTATCGCAATGAGTGTCGAGCGTAAGAATACGATGGTGCATCATGCAGGCTGCACGATAATTCGAAGCCTCGCCCACAAGCCACTTGAACAGGGGCAGTCCATCTTCAATACATTCGGGATGCCACTGCACTCCGATGATAGACTTCATCTCGCTGCTTTCCATAGCCTCGATGACGCCATCGGCTGAGAGCGCGGTTGTACGGAACTTGTCTCCCGTGGCGCCTACATCCTGATGATGGAAAGAATTGACGTATATTCTTTCCTTACCATATATATTAAATAGGTGGGAATCGGTTGAAATCTCGACGGAATGGGTTGGCACACTGCGATGAGCGTCCTGGCTGTGCTTAATAAGCCCCGCAGTATCACCAATATCCTGTCTCACCTGTCCTCCCAAAGCCATGGCGAGAGTCTGTATGCCTCGGCAAATACCCAACATAGGTATCTGCCGGTTATAGGCAAGCCGGGTGATAAGCAGTTCGGGTATGTCGCGCTCACCATTGATGGAATGCAGTTTCGGCGACGGTTCCTCGCCACAAAGCAAGGGGTTATAGTCGCCTCCTCCACTGAGCACAAGTGCGTCGATGCGGTTGAGAGTGTTGACAATAACATCAGTATTGTCAACAGGAGGTATGATTAATGGCACACCTCCCGCTGCCACAATCATCTTGTAGTAGCCTTCCGCCAACATACTCTTTCCTTCGTCATAATTGGCGGAAATACCAATCACCGGTTTTCTCTGAGCCTCAGGAAACCCTCCGTAAACTTCATCCAGCCTACCCTTCCAATCCAGCAACATTCCAATACCCAACTCCAAATTCTTAATTGACTTCGTCGATTGCTGGCTGCACTTCAGCATAGCTCGAGCGAGCTCGGCTCTGCATTCGGTTTGCGCAGCAATTCTTAATTCTTAATTTTTAACTCTTAATTCTTAACTCCCATCAGTCCACATGCACCGGAATCTCCCTCTTTATGCTTTGTTCGAGAGAAATCAGCGTCTCAGTGGCAACAACACCAGGAATACCCTGCAGCTGGTCGTTGAGCAGCGACATAAGCTGCTCGTTGTCACGTGCATACAATTTTACGAGCATTGTGTATGGACCAGTGGTGAAATGACACTCCACAATCTCGGGAATATGGACAAGACGCTCCACCACCTCTTTATACATATTACCCTTCTCGAGTGTTATTCCAACGTATGTACAAGTGGAATATCCAAGACTCTTTGGATTGACGTCGAATCCACTTCCCATGATTACATTGCCATCGATAAGGTGCTGCACTCTCTGATGGATTGCCGCACGAGACACATTACATTCAGCAGCCACATCCTTAAAAGGAATACGGGCGTTCTTAGACAAGATACTTAGTATCTTTTTGTCAAGGTTGTCTATTTTTTCCATTACTATTTTGCTGTTATATTAAATGCTTTGTTTGCAAATTGTCAGCAAAAGTAGGCATTTTTATTTATATAGACAAGTATTTTGAGCAAAAAATTGCAAAAAGACCTATAATTCTATCATTTTGGCGGGCAAAGCCGTGAAAAAAGCTCATTCATACCCTCAGAAGCACCCTTTTGTATCTGTTCAACGTCTGACACGGGAGCATGCACAGGCTTGGGGTCGATAAGGTAGATGGGCACACCGGCACGCACATATCTCACAAGTCCAGCTGCGGGATATACATTAAGCGAAGTACCAATTATAATAAATATGTCGGCTTCCATAGCTGTGCGTGCCGCCGGCTCTATCATAGGCACCGCCTCACCGAAGAACACGATGAACGGACGGAGCAGCGAACCGTCGCCAGCCTTTGTTCCCGGTTGCACGACAGGATTGTCCTTGGTGAGCTGAACATGATATCTTTCATCATCAGGATTGATACTCGAGCACATCTTCATCAGTTCGCCATGCAGGTGGATGACCTTTCGCGAACCGGCACGCTCGTGTAGGTTATCAACATTCTGCGTCACCACAGTAACATCATAATACCTCTGCAACGCAGCCACAAGTTCGTGTCCCTTGTTGGGCTTTACGTCGGCATACTTGGTACGCAGCATGTTATAAAAATTGTTGACCAAGGTGGGATCAGCCTCCCAACCCTCATGACTTGCCACCTGCTGAACGGGATATTTCTCCCACAATCCATCGGCATCGCGGAATGTAGATATTCCACTCTCTGCAGACATACCTGCACCTGTTAAAACAACGATTTTTTTCATACTCTTCTCCTTATTTCTTCTTAAAGTTGCACAAAAATAGTGATTTTTCCCGAAATATGTGCACTAAATCAAAGAAAAAGTGTAACTTTGCACGATTTATTAATGATAATTGCCCCAAAAGGGGGTAAAAATTTTAATTTTTAACATAAAAGAAAGCATGGATAAACTTAGCTACGCCCTTGGTTTGGGCATTGGCAGACAGCTGGCACAGATGGGTGCCAGTGAGATGAACATCGACGATTTCACAATGGCTATTCGCGATGTAATTGAAGGCAACGACCTGAAGGTTAGTAACCGTGAGGCGCAAACTATCGTTAACGACTATTTCCAAAAGCAGGAAGAGAAAATGAGAGCTGAACTCGCCGAAAAAGGTAAGGCGGCAAAGGAAGCCGGTGAGAAGTATCTCGCCGAGAACGCAAAGAAGGAAGGTGTGATTACATTGCCCAGCGGACTGCAGTACCAAGTGCTCAAGGAAGGCAACGGACGCAAGCCAAAGGCTACTGACAGTGTGGTATGCCACTATGAGGGTATGCTTATCGACGGAACGATGTTCGACAGCAGCATCCAGCGCGGTGAGCCAGCCACATTCGGACTGCAGCAGGTAATAGCAGGATGGACAGAAGGTCTGCAGCTGATGCAGGAGGGTGCTAAGTACCGTTTCTTCATACCTTATCTCTTGGGATATGGCGAAAGCGGTGCCGGACAGAGCATTCCGCCGTTCTCTGCCCTTATCTTCGACGTGGAACTTATTGAGATTAAGAATTATAATATTAAATTTCACAATGAAAAAGTTTTCAGTTATGGCCGCTATGGCCATTGTAGCAGCTGGTATGGTCAGCTGCGGCAAGTCAACTCCTAAGGCTAACCTTAAGAGCGATGTTGACACACTTAGCTATGCTATTGGTATGGCTCAGACACAGGGTCTGAAGGAGTATCTCGTGGAGCGTATGGACGTTGATACAACCTACATGAAGGAATTCATCAAGGGTCTGAACGAGGGTGCCAATGCTGGCGACGACAAGAAGAAGGCTGCTTACTATGCAGGTATCCAGATTGGTCAGCAGATTAGCAACATCATGATGAAGAACATCAACCACGAGGTGTTCGGCGATGACTCTACCAAGACTATCTCGCTGAAGAACTTCATGGCAGGATTCGTTTCTGGTGTTACAGGCAAGAATGGTCTTATGACTCAGGAGCAGGCCAGTATGACTGCACAGAGCAAGATGCAGGAAATCAAATCCAAGGAGATGATGAAGCAGTATGGTCCTAACAAGGAAAAGGGTGAGAAGTTCCTTGCCGAGAACGCTAAGAAGGAAGGTGTGAAGACCCTGCCAAGCGGTGTTCAGTATAAGGTTATCAAGGAAGGTTCCGGCTCAATCCCCGCCGACACTTCAAAGGTTAAGGTCAACTACGAGGGACGCACTATCGACGGTAAGGTGTTTGACAGCTCTTACAAGCGCAACCAACCTCTTACCCTGCGCTGCAACCAGACCATCAAGGGATGGACTGATGCAATGGTTCACATGCCTGTAGGCTCTGTATGGGAAGTGTATATTCCTCAGGATCTCGCCTACGGTGAGCGCGAGCAGGGCGACATCAAGCCTTTCTCTGTTCTTATCTTCAAAATTGAACTCTTAGGTATCGAGAAATAGTTTTCAGTTGACGAGTTGACAAGTTGATAGTTGATGAGTTATTAGCTTATATTATGAAGAAAACAATGATAATTGCACTCGCCGTAATGGCGGGTGCTCTTTTGAATACGGCAGACGCAAAGAAAAAGAAAGACAAAAAGAATACTGCCGAAGTTGAGGTGGTAAAGCCTCTTGTACTTAACTCTTCGTCTGACACACTGAGCTATGCCGCCGGTATGATGCTCACCGATGGACTTTTCCCTTATCTCAAGCAGAGTGGTGTTGACACTGCATACATGGCAAAGTTTATCGAGGGTTTTGAGTCTGTTATCAAGGCAGGTGATAATCCTGAGATGAAAGCTTACGTGGCAGGTATGGAGATTGCCAACAGGGTGAAAGACATGATGTTGGCAAGGATGAAGGGCGACCTACAGGATTCTCCCGACTCTATCGTTGACGAGTTGGCTTACCGCGGATTTATTGACGGACTGACAAGTAATACTGCTGTATATGACGTAAAGAGAGCATCTGAGTTATTCAAGCAGAAGTTTGAGGCTGCCAAGAAGGCCAAGGAGGAGAAACTATATGGCCCTAACCGTGATGCCGGCAAGGCTTTCTTAGCGGAGAACGCAAAGAAGGACAGTGTTATTACATTGCCGAGCGGACTGCAGTACAAGGTGCTTGTAAAGGGTAATGGAGATGTTCCCCAGAAAACCGACAAGGTGCTTGTGAACTACGAGGGAAGACTGATTGACGGCACAGTGTTCGACGCATCAAAGAAGCATGGCGACAAACCTGCCGAATTCAAGCCTTCACAAGTTATCAAGGGTTGGACAGAGGCTCTGACAATGATGCCCGTAGGCAGCAAGTGGCAGCTTTACATCCCCTACGAACTGGCATACGGCGAGCGCGCCACAGGTAACATAAAGCCTTACAGCACACTCATCTTCGACGTTGAGCTCGTTGGTATTGACAACGGCGAGAAGAAAGCCGAGGAAAAGAAGGAAGAGGCTGCAAAACCTGTAAAGAAGCCTGCTACCCCAAGAAAAAGAAATACATCCAAAAGAAAATAAATAATGAGAAGCTATAGGGTGTTGTCGGTTTTTGTGATGATGTGCATTACCGGAGGTTTATGCGCAGAAGAGAAGGAGGGTACATTCGTGCCTTTCAAGTATGGTGACTTCAACCAATGGATAACCCGTAGCATCAAGGAGTCGGGAATCATTGGCGGTGACACCAAGACTCTGTACGAAATAGGTCCTCAACAGCACATCGACGGTAACGTGGCATATACCAACAAAGGCGGTTCGCCTTGGGCAACCTCTAATGTATATGCCAAGGTGTCGGGAATAACAAAGACCAACAACTCCGTCTATCGCGAAAAGCGCGACAAGGGCTACTGCGCCAAGATGGTCACACATATTGAAAAGGTGAAGGTGCTGGGAGTTGTCAACATCAATGTGTTGGCTGCCGGTTCCATCTTCCTTGGAGATATGAAGGAACCCATCACTGGCACAAAGGAAGGTGTGGAGGCAGCCAACTGGGGCATACCATTCACCAAAAGACCTAAGGCATTGAGATATGACTACCGCGTGCAACTGAGCGGCCAACCCAACAGAATAAAACTGACGGGATTCAGCGGCAAGAAAACCGTTAGCGGCAAGGATATGGCAATTGCGGTGATGTATCTGCAGAAAAGGCACGAGGATGCACAAGGAAACATAACGGCAAAGAGAGTGGGAACTGTGGTTGTCACCTACGACAAGACCACGGCAGGATGGGTGAACGGTGCCACATATAATGTAATGTATGGCGACATTCGTTCACGCTCTGACTACAAACCGTCACTTATGGGACTACGCTCCTGTGACTATGCAAGAAACAGCAAGGGAGTAAGTGTACCAATAAAGGAGGTTGGCTGGGCATCCGCAAACGAAACACCCACTCATTTAGTGTTGCAGTTCTGCTCCAGTCATGGCGGTGCTTATACAGGTAGTCCCGGCAATAGTTTATGGATAGACAATGTTGGTCTCATATATTGATTTACAAGAACCACGCCCGACATTAGTTGAGCGTGGTTCTCTTGTTTCTCGTTATCGTTATCGTTTTCGTCCTATTTCCTCAGCCGGTTCATTCTTTCCACCTGACTGCGCACCACGTCAAGAGTTGACTTATCTGAAGAGAATACTGAATTAAGTCCCTGTGCCTCCTGCGCGGGATCACCGGTATAGTCATCACCAGGCATCCATTGTTCGTGCTTGGGATTGGCATAGCCTCCCCATCCCCAGAAATTACATCCAGCGAATTTGCCTCCTTTCTCGGCATTATCTACAACCTGTGAGAAGACAAACTTGTAATACCCGTCACGCCCCACTGTAGTGGTATTCTTGTCGAACTTGAATCCGTCGCGTGGATAACCGAACTCTTCCATCACGAGCGGTTTGCCGAGACGGTCGCATATTTCTATATGACGGTTGATATACTGTCGTGTACTGTCGCAAGCAGCAGGCAGGTCCTCCACAAGACGCTCAGGCTTTGCCCAGCTCCAGTTGTAAGGCCATATATGAATGTTGCAGTAATCCACATTTTTGTCGCTGCATATAGTCTCGTATGCCTCATAGTCGCCTTCACATCCCCATGCACCCTCGCTACCTATAGATATAAGGTGGTTCTTGTCAAGTTTGCGTATGAGTTTAGAAGTCTCGGCAAGCCATTTGGCAAACGGCTTAAGCTCTTCCTTGCCAAAGGCACGCGGTTCGTTTCCTATCTGCCATGACATAATAGCAGGGTCATCCACATATTTCTTACCCGTGAATCTATTTGTACGGCCGATAATGAATCTCACATAGTCGTAGAACAGTTTGTGGGCTTTCTTGCATGTGGCATACTTCTTCACAAAGTTCATAAAAGCTGGATAACCGTCTTCATTAGGACGAGGGGCAATACCCTCGCCGGCATGCTGTAGATAGAAACCGTATCCCCCACTCCATTCCCATGAATTGTTAAGATATAGCACAGCCACCATATTACGCTTTCCCATCTCCATCAACAGATAGTCAAGACCTGCGAGTATGGTGTCGTTATATACCCCCGGAGCTTCCTGAAGCGTAGGTTCCACCTTGGTCTTTACACCTCTTTCGCCGTCAGAACCGACAAGTATTCTCAGATTGTCAATACCCATCTCCTTCATGTTATCAAGTTCACGGCATAGGCGTTCACGGTTACCACCACAACCTTCAGAACCGAGAATAGCTCCATACCAGAAGTTGGTACCTACATAATAATAAGGTTTACCGTCCTTGACAAAATGTCCGTCAACGACCTTCACGAAATCCGACTGTGCATTAATACCCAAACAAAGCATAGTCATAATAATAAGCAAAAGGTTTCTTCTCATTGTTTTAATCATTATAGTTATTTTGGGTGCAAAGGTACTAATATTATTCCAATTACAATGATACTATCTTGTTTATTTTATATGATATTATATCATTAACTCCTAAAACATTGAGCACTTTCAAAAGTTGAGTAATATATATATGACAAAAGAAAAGTGCAGGCATAGAGACCGCCGTCCTTAGCCTGCACACCAATTAACAAATAAACTATTACTTAACGAATTTTTCTGTGGCAAAATTATATATTTATTTCTAATGAAACAAGTGTTTTCAAATATAAATATTTAAAATATGTTGACTTACCTCTAATTTAACAGTATATAACACAAATAATTTGATTATAACATCAAATACTCAGCGAAATTATAAATGATTATGCCTGTTGTGACGCTTACATTCATGGAATGTTTTGTTCCGAACTGTGGTATCTCAATACAACCATCACATTGGTCTATCACTTCCTGATGCACTCCCTTAACCTCGTTGCCCATTACTACGGCATATCGTCGGTCTGAGACAGGAATAAAATCGTGAAGCATGGTACTGCCTTCAGCTTGCTCCACGGCATACACCTCATATCCGTCGCGATGAAGTTGCTCGACAGCCTCAAGGGCAGTGGGAAAATATTTCCATTCCACACTGTCTTCAGCTCCCAATGCCGTCTTGTGGATTTCAGTGGATGGCGGCGTGGCACACACACCGCACAGATATACAGCCTCAATGCGGAAGGCATCACCAGTACGGAAGACACTTCCAATATTATACATCGACCTTACATCATCGAGCACTACCACAAGAGGCAGTTTATATGCTTGTTTGAACTCGTCAACTGAGAGACGGTTCATCTCTATTGTCCTTAACTTTCTCATATTGCGTGCAAAGTTAATACAAATCCAATACAAAACAAAACAAAATCACCTTTTTTTGCGTTTTTCACAATATTGTGGATAAGTATGTTGAAAAGTGTGCTAATAACGATGTTGATAATTGACAAGTTATCCACATTATCCCATCACAACCTATGGACAAAAGGATATCAACATAGTTATTTTAGGTTTTTAAGTAACTTTTCCACTATTTTTTGATGGAAAAAGATATAAACTTATTAATTTTGCACCGAAATTGGAAATTGTGGATAAATGTCATACTCTCCTCATTATCATAAGGAAGATATTGACAAATGATGTTAACAACGTTGACACCACGGGTTGATAACCAAATAACCAAGAAAATGGACTAAAAGTTTTCAACGTATCAACGGCACATCATAGAATTCATTTCTATTTTTAAATTAAAGAAAAAGAGAATATAAAAATAATATTGTGATGGTAAAACAAGAGTGGAAGGAAAAAGGCTTTATCGACGAGCCTGTTGCCGAAGGCACAGACCTGAAGGCGGAAATACGTCGTATGTGTGAGGAGAAGGATGCCATTATCCTTGCTCACTACTACACACAGGGTGAAATACAAGACATAGCAGACTTTATTGGCGACTCATTGGCATTGGCACGCAAGGCTGCCAATACGGATGCGAAGATTATAGTAATGTGTGGTGTGCATTTTATGGCTGAGACTTGCAAGATATTGAGTCCAGAGAAACTTGTGCTTGCTCCCGACCTCAATGCAGGTTGTTCGCTTGCCGATTCGTGCAAGGCCAATGATTTGAGGAAATACAAGGAGGAGCATCCTGGTTATAAGGTTGTGAGCTATGTGAACACCACTGCTGCCGTGAAGGCATTGACGGATGTGGTGGTGACGAGTGGCAATGCAAAGAAGATTGTGGATACATTCCCAAAGGACGAGAAGATAATCTTCGGTCCCGACTATAACCTCGGGTCATATATAAATGAGGTGACAGGCCGTAATATGCTCTTGTGGAATGGCGGATGTCATGTGCATGAGCGTTTCTCGGTTGCTGAGATTGTCAAGCTCAAGGAGGAGCATCCCAAGGCAATAGTATTGGCTCATCCTGAGTGTAAGGGTCCTGTATTGGCTATTTCTGATGTTGTAGGTTCAACAGCTGTCCTTCTTGATTATGCCGTGGCTCATCCCGAAAATGAATATATTGTGGCAACAGAGGCTGGTATTCTCCACGAGATGCAGCGCAAGTGTCCCGATACAGTATTCCACCCTGTACCGCCGGAAATAAGCGAAGGTGGTGTAGGATGCAGCTGCAACGAATGTGACTATATGAAGATGAACACACTTCTAAAAATCTACAACACTCTGAAATACGAGTGGCCTTCGGTAGAAGTGGATGCTGACATTGCCAAGGATGCCGTAAAGCCAATAGAGCGAATGCTTGAACTATCAAATTAGGAATATATTTTTAAATAATTAAAAATTAAAAATTAAGAATTAAGAGAAATAGCTGTACTGCATTGATATTTATACAGAGACATTTTCTCTTAATTCTTAATTATCTTCGTTCTTAATTCTTAATTTATTAGATTATACTAAAGAGAATTTTTCTTTCGGTTGTTTGCATAGTGGACATTTGAAGTCATCTGGCAGTTCGCCGTCCACTTCAACTTCATATCCGCACACTTGGCATTTATATTTCTTCTTACCAGTAGTGGCAGCAGCTTGCTCTTCTGTCTTGGGTTTTTCTTCCTCAGCCACGTATGTAGGAGCATTCTTAGGGGCCTTGCCTTTTATCACACGATGATAATAGTCGTAGGTCATTGGAATGCCATCGCCCTTGACGGTATCCACTAATCGTGCCATAACAACGATATGAGTCTCGTTATCCACAAAGTTGATGGCGTCGAGAATTAGTCGTCCGGCGAACTTGCCGTTGACGCATGGAGCCTCGCCAAAGATACGGAAGCCATAGTTGGCATACTTGTCGGCATCGCGGCTTGACTGGAATCCGAATGTACCGATAATACTCGGGTCAGTGTCCTCGGCAATGATAGAGAGTGAGAATCTTCGACTTTCCTTGATAGCCTTTAGTGTGTAGTTGTTCTTGTTCATTGAGATGGCAAGAATAGGGTTTTGGCTTGTCACCTGGAAGCATGTGTTGATGATACATCCCACAGGCCTAAGTCCGTCATAAGCTCCTACCACATATAATCCGTAGGTAAGCTTGAAAAGTACTGTAATATCCATAATCACATTAATTTAATATATTAGGTTTTATAATATTATATTCTATTCATTCGGCCACAAAAGTACTAAAAAAAAATATATATTGCAAGTTTTTATTGATATAATTTGTTCTATTGACGGAAAATAATTATCTTTGCAACCAAATTCAGATAATCAAACATGAAAAAGAATATACTTTTATTTATTATTTTTTCTTTTTCCCTTGTGACATCGGCTCTTGCCAAGTCGCAATGGGAGACTGCCATATCTGAATATAATGAATATTCCCTGCCATTGGTGAATGTTGTGGTTGATGTCTCTGGACTCAAAAAAGAGAGTTATATTCCTGGACATATAACCATTGTGGATGCTGAAATGAGAACCGAAGGCAGACTAATGGCTTCGTTTGATTGCAAACTGAGATACCGTGGTGCTTCATCATTGAAATATGAGAAAAAGTCATTTGCCATCAAACTGCTCGACAGCGATGGCGAAGATCTTGATGCCAATGTATTCGGAATAAGAAAGGAGAACGACTGGATATTGGATGCAATGGCTATTGACCGCATCAGGATGCGCAACCGCGTGTGCTTTGATATATGGAACGAGATAAGCAAAACACCTTATAAGACAGATTTCGACAACAGAAACGGTACCTTGGGACAGTTTGTCGAGGTATATCTGAATGGAGAATATCACGGACTTTATTGCATGACCGACAAGATAGACCGTAAACTCCTCGGTTTGAAGAAACCCAAGGAACAGAGTGATGGCAGTGTATATATAAGAGGTGTATTATATAAAGGTGAAGCATGGACGGATGCTACACGCATGACTGGTTATGATATTTCAGAATCATTTGACGTAGAGGCTTGGAACGGTTGGGAACTGCAATATCCTGATGATTATCCCTGCTATGATGCCTGGAAACCGCTAATGAATCTTATTGATTTCTGTAATACTCGTAATGCCTTCTTCAAGTTACATTACCGCCAGCATTTTTATTACGACAATCTTGTGGATTATGCCTTGTTCATAATGGGACTGAATATTATCGACAATAATGTGAAAAACACTCATTTCAGTTGTCCTGACATTAATGTCAACGAGACATATCTTATCACTCCATGGGACCTTGACTGTTCTCTCGGCGGACTGTATGAGGGTAGTCATTATGAAGAATATACAAAGATTACCGAGTTGACAAGTAATTATCTATATTATCAGCTATATGTTTACAATGTTGATAATTTCCGTGGAAGTATGAAAGAACGTTGGCAGGAACTGCTGTCCGGGATAATGTCTCCTGATAATTTCAACGCACGTCTTGATGCTTATGCCAAGAGATTCAAGGAGTCGGGAGCCTGGCAGCGTGAGTATGACAGGTGGAACAACAATCCAGTTCCCCTCGACCTTGACACCGAATTGGAATATGTTAAGAACTGGTATGTGAAAAATATAGCAGCTATGAATAAAACATTGGGTGTAATAGCAGATGATATTCCTTATGTATTCCAAGATAGGGATTCCTATAATATGAGGATGTATAATATAGACGGAAAGAGAATAATGTCGAATCCTTTTGGCAGAAGAATATACATAGAGAGTGGCAGAAAAATAATCAGATGAGATAAAGTATTTCTTTTATGATACGCACATTACAGTCGCTGAGATTCTTTTTCATTATACTTGTGGTGTTATCCCACTACATTGGTTCAAGTTTTGACTTTGGAGGAGAGTGTGGTGTT
>JALERP010000128.1 GCA_022764085.1 Prevotella sp. | reverse complement strand
CGAGTTGGCAATCCATTTTCTCATCCTGTCTTCCATCTCCGCCCATAGTTTTTGATTAAATTTGGGGTATTGCGGCTGCATGTTGGTTAGATAGAATGTCTGCTTGTTTGCTTGAGTTGAATATTGTCTGTCAGCGGAAGGGCAAATATGCCCATGGTCATATCCAGAGCTTTTGAATAGATCTTGATCCCAGTACATGGTGATACCGGTTGCCTTCTCAATGGCCTGCAGGTCCTCGTCAAACGGATATTGCGGGTTGCCCTCATATCGTCCGGCATTGCCAGTATATCCCTTGTACATCTGATAGCACGACCAACGTTGTGACATCTTCTCATAGTCCCATTCGGTGCAGAAGTTAAGGCCGTAGGAATCATTCGTCTTGTGAACAATCACTACGCTCTTCCCACCCTTGAGCCTGGGAAATTCGAGTCTTGCCACCTCTGGCTGTTTCCCGTCGTAGTTTTTGTTGACATTGAGAACCCTCTGACTGTTGCCGCCACCCTGTTGTTCGTCATCGTCAGAGCCACAAGCCGCCACCATGAACATGGCGGCGGCGAGCAGCATATAGAATTTAATATTCTTCATCAAAATATGATTATCCTCGATTTATTATTACTTGATAATCTTTTTGCCATTAACGATGTTGATACCCTTAGAGAGCTTGCTCATGCGCTGACCGGCAAGGTTGAAGATTGCGCCATTGGCATTTGTCTCAGCCTTCACGTCAGAGATAGCGGTAGGATCGTTCTCATATACGGAAATAGGAAGCAACTCGTATGTTCCCTTATAGATGCCATAGTAAATGCTCTCGACAAAGTATGTCTTGCCATTGTCGGCATATTCACTTACAGCTTCGTCATTACCGTAGAACAAGATTGTCTTTCCACCTTCTTCCTGCAGATAATACTTTCCGTCATCTCCAGTAACAATCTGTCCCTGGATTAGCACGTCGTTGCACTTATAAAGACCGGTTTCCAAATCTTCTATTGTTACAGAAGACACGGGGATAATCTCCTCTGTGCCGTCGATTGTAACAGCAGAAACATCGGTAAGAGGATTGGAGATAAACTCAGGCATCTCGTTGAAGAGAGTATAGTCAACAATGATTGAACCATTAAGGATGTCACCTCTCTTGATACCTGCGGGCAGACCTACATTATAGAAAATGGCTGCACCAGAACCAGACTGTGCCTCTCGGATATACACCTGAGAACCCTTGACATATACAACCTGACTGTTAGAGAAGTAAACCCTCTGCCATTTTACCGGTTCATCCATAAACAAGACATTGCCAATAACGATGTCATTCGGAACGACCTTCTCAAAAGCCTTCTCTACAACAGCACTTTCCTTACCGTCCTTCACTGCAATAGCCTTCACGGTAGCAGAAGCATCAAGAGTGAAAGGAGCCTCATACTTAGTGGAAGCAGCAGTAGGCTCTGTTCCGTCGATTGTGTAGTAGATGTCACCTTCAGCAGCCGCCAGACTAACTTCTGTTGACTCAAGGAAATATTCCGCTCCAGAGACAGTAGGCTTTGAAATTATCACCTGACCCGACTCAGCTACAGTAACCTCAATTTTTGTAGCACGTACCTGATTTGACTCAGCCGAGAAAGTAACCTCAGGGGCACTACCTACCCAAGTACCTACTTTTTCATCGTAAGTGTAGCCATCAAGTTGAGCAAAACAACCAGGGCCATACTTTGTAGTATTTGATGCTGTGCATGTAAAAACAATGGAGGTCACATTTCCACTTTCAGCAGATACTGTAATGCTATGTCCCTTGAAGATTCTGAACTGCTTACCATTACCAAAGTTACCCTGAGTTACAGCAAGTGTCACACCGTCCTTAGTCAAAACGATGTTATCCGTGTTCTCATTATTACCATAAGAATCTACTGTGGCGTCAAAAATGACTGTCTTCTGTGCAAACGCACTTCCACATACAAGCACCAAAAGGCTCAGCAATGAATAACGTAAAGTTTTAATCATAATTGTAGTTTTTTAAAAATATTAATAATGTAAAATTAATTGGGACAAAGAATATACATTTGTCCCAATTATTGAATAATTACTTTAGAGTTATAACAATATTCTCAATATACAAAGCACCCACCTTGTTATTCCAAACAGTGAAGTATTTATAGCTTCCACCACTGAAATCATAGACCATTGTATAAGTATTAAGAGTCTCACCCTTTGAAGTTGAGGTAGTGGCAGTAATAGCGGAAGAAACAGGATGAGCTTCTGTACCGGCATATACTCCATATTCTGTAGGAGATTCGTATTTAGCGTCGCCCTTAACAACAAGAGTAATGGTCTTTATATCATTAGCGAAAGCTGTCTTATTGAAGAAGAAACCTTGCTTTGCAGTATCCGAAGCATTACCCTGAACCTGAATGCATCCAGTGAAGTTGCCATTTGCCTTACAAACCTTTGCTCCCTGATATGTTACATTGTCATATTTCCAAGAATACCATGTGCTTTCATTACTTACATTCTGACTTCCATAGCTATTCTCAGTCAAAGCAATGTCGCCAACCTGTCCGCTAATAAGCGAAGAGACAGTCATACCATCACCTACTTCACCGCCAGGTTCATCACCGCCACCAGGTTCGTCAGTTCCACCCTGTTCAGCCTTTCCTTCTTTGACAACGAGATTCTTTACCTCCCATGTAGCAGAATTATCCTCACAGGTGTAATGGAGAGCTATAACCACGTTACTCTTGGAAATAAACTCAGCAGGTATATCCATGGAATAAGTGTACCATGTACTCCAATCAGAACCCTCTGTAAGTTTTCCTGAGATATCAGTCCACTTGGTTGTTGATGGGTCGCCTGTATAATTATCTGTGATAAGTACCTCATCCTTAACTCCTGGTTTTGCATCTCCATTATTGGTGAAATATCTCAAGATATACGAGAATGTAATATAAGCGCCTGTGGATTTAGACAGGTCTATAGCATTAGATACGATATAGCTATCTGAGGGGGTTGAAATCTTAGAGCTGTTGTCATATCCTGTAGCCTTTGCAGAACTATAATCAATAATCCAAGCAGTACCCTTCACGGTCTTCACGGTGAATGATCCGAAAGAAGAACCGAAGGATTCGTTGATATACTCGCCTTCACCAGGTACATTTGGTTCGCCTCCTCCTGCATCTTCGGTCACTCCATTAAGCGAATACAGATAGGCTTTGCCCTGTGATGTCTCAGCGGTGTTGCCATAATAGTAAATCACCTTGCCATACACAACAACTTCGTCGCCAACCTGAATTTGGGTCTTGCCATCAGTGTATTTCTTGTTGCCAAGATAAAGGGCACGCCAGACCTTGAAAGTATTCGAGTTTGACCCGTCATTGGAAATCGTGAACGAAGCATTGCCAAATTCTGTGCCATATTCCTCCTCGATGCTCACAATCTTACCTTTTATATATATATTCTCGGTTGACTCAGTGTCAGCACCAAGCAGCTTGCAATAGTTGATTGCAGCTATACAGTCATACGGGTCAAGAAGTGTTCCTGAGCCAGAACCCTCACCTGTTCCCGGCTTTTCGGGAATATTGTATGGTTCGGGCACGTCCTCGCAACTTGTGAACGAGAATACTGCCATAGTAATCGCGAATAATGAATAAAAAAGCTTTTTCATATCTGTTGTCGTTATTTTGTTTATACTTTAATTATTTCTTTACTACATCTGCCTCCGTGCGCAGATATATCTGCCAGTCAGAGCCGTAGCGTGTGAATATTCCCGTGATGTCGAGTGTCCCTTCGGGTATGGGGGAGTTGGCAAAGTCGGCGTATGTACTTGTGCGCACATATATACCGTTAAGCCCTGAGATGCTCTGGTTTACCTCGGTCTGTGTACCCGAAGCGTCTGCCTCGGCTGCCCATACAGCCTTGCCGCCATTTTTCATCTTAACATCCTTGATTGTCATCAGCCTGCCCACGTTCTCGATCATATAATCGACTTCCCCTATCTTCGCCTTGTTAAACGGAATGGTATCAATCTTCGATACATCGGGAGCACCGAGCAACTTATAACTCTGATTCCAAAGAGCGCGGCTTATACGCCCTACGCTTGTCTTGCCAGCCGAACTGATATAATACACACCCAACTGCGGCTGATAGCCGTAGGTGCCTATCCAGAGTTTCGAGAGGTCAACAAGAATCTCCTGTCCTACAGGCAGATAGGCAAAGAGCCCGCCCTCGCCCACGCTTATCATTATAGCACCTGTTCCATCGTCGATAACCACCTTAGAATATATGTTTCCCTCGATGTCGTTGCCCAACACACGACCCTTAATCTGCAGGTCCTTGCCTATCTCCGTCAAGCCATACTGCTGGGCGAGAGTAGATTCATACATTTCCTTTAGTTTCTTGATAGTCACCACGTTAGTCTCCTGCAGGGCATTGTTGCCGAAGGTGTCCGCAGTGGTTTTACCCGGATTGTCCCAATCGCCGTCCTTGCATCCAGTGACGATGCAGCATAGGCAGGCCAATATAATACATGTTATCTTCTTCATATTCATAGCGTAATTAGAATCTGTAAGTTATGTTGAGCATTCCGTTAATACCGTAAGCATAGAACTTCTTGGGGTTCATCGTGAACGAATATCCACGCGAGTTGCCCGAACCGGTCAGGTCACTGCGGCTCTGCTCGTAACCACCGGTGCAGATGTTGCGGTTGTTGAGGATGTTTGTAAGGGTGAGATTAATTGAGAGCTGTCCCTTTCTCAGACGGATGAGCTTACCGATACTTGCATCGAGCATAAAGCCACCGTTGCCTTCTGTCTGAGGCAGGATGTTATAATTACCCTCATTATCTGCATTGCCGAGACTCTCGATCACCTTGCCATATCTGTGATATACGGACGGGCTGAGATAAATTCGGTCGTAATAGTTGCCGCTCAAGTCGAGGAACCAACCTTTTTGGTTATAACTAAGCGTGATACTCTGTGCGAAGAGCGGAGTGCCCGACTCGCGGAATCCCTTGATATAGCAAATGTCATCACCATAGATTCCACTGGTTGAGAGCATATAGCGTACAGTGGGGTCGCTGGCATATTTCGCCTCGCTTACCGTACCGACAGCCTTGACATTGAATGCGGATGTAATCTTGAAGTTAAGTCCGTATTCCACTCCGTAGTATTCCTTCTCGATGTCGGTGAGCGACACGTATGAGAAAGAGTTCTCATCGTCGAAATAGAAGCACTGCCACTCCGTTGCGTCCTTTATGCGAGAATAATAGGCATTGACGTTGGCACGCAGCCAAGAAGTGTTGAGCTGATATCCCACCTCAGCCGAGAACACCTTCTCGTTCTTGAGGTTGGCCACGAAGTCATTATTGATTTCGGGAGACGCGAAGGCAGTAGATGCAGTAGGAGTGCGCCATTCATATCCCGCACCGAGCTGAACAATATTTCCCTTGCCGAGATTAAAGGTCAAGCCGGCCTTGCCGCCACCGTCGAGGAAGTGTGCCGTTCCGCTCTTGCCATAGGAGTTGTCCTTGGCAAGTCCGTTGCGCATCTTTCCGTCGCGCTGCATCTGAGTGCCGCCAACCCGTCCGCTTATAAATCCGCGCATACCTGCGAATGTGGCGCTGTAAGTAGCCCAGAAGTCAGCCTTGTCAACGAGGATATTATAGTCATATCCGAACTTGTCTCCCTCCTTTACCTCTGCATTAGGATTATTGAGGTCGTACTGTATCTCCTCGGAGTTCTTGTCGTAAGTGCCGAGGGCATAGTAGTTCAGGTTGTGGAACTGTGTTGCGCCAAGCATGTCGTCCATCGTCTGATAGTGCATACCCTTGGTGGTGCCGAGGTTAAGTCCCATCACAAGCTTCGACTTGTTGGTGATATCCATATCAAGAGTGGATGAGAGCTTGATGTCCAACTGGTTATTGTGCTTTGCCTGTATATAATACATTGCGTCAGCCCCCTGCTGGCTTGCTCCCACGTTGGCGGCATAAAGGCGGTCGAAGTCAATCTGACGGTTAGCCTTGTTTGACGAAAGATAGTCGTATGCCGTCTGCCAAGCGTTCCATGCCGACTCAGTGCGATAGCTCAGGTCATTCTCGTTCCATACATTAAAATAGCTGCTCGGCAGCACCTTCCAGTAGTCGGGATGAGGATTGTCGCTGTTGTTATAGTTTAGTTTGGTGCTCTTATACATACTGTACTTGCCAGTGAGCGACGTTGTCAACTTCATGTCATCGTTGATTTTCCAGTCCCAAGTGAGCAGGGCAGTAGGCGCGAAGTCATTTACCACGCGTGAGTTGCGCTTCTTTCCGTTCTGATAGCCCCAATATGGGTTGTAGTACCTGTCGTTTGCAATCCAGTACATCTCATCGGTAGATGCACCCTGCGATGCCCTCTCCGTGGGATTACCCCAAGTGGCAAACGATATTGAGTGGTTGCCTGTCACTTTCTCAATTCCCAGGAAATATGACAGTGAATTATAGAAAGTTCCTTCGACATACCCCTGGTCAGCCCAACGATAGGTCAATGCTCCTGCCACAGCCCAACCTTTCTCGTTAAGTCCGCTGCTATAGCTGTACATACCGCGAAGGGTGTAGTTGCGGTTGGCCAAACTAACTGCAGCCTTGTTGCCTATAGGCATCGCCGATGCACGGAAGTTATAGTTGTTGGAGCCGCCCATAGCCGACATGGAGAAGTTGTTCGCCTCGAAAGGCAGGGCATATTCACCACTACGAGTCTGGTTGTTAAGACCTCCAACCATCGAGAAGCGGAACTGTCCCGACTCAGCATCGTTCATCGGGGCACCGTTGATATAAACATCATTGTATTTCTGGTTGAATGCCCTGTATCTGAATCTCACCGGACTGAACAGGTATCCAACCTCATTGGCATAGACATTACTGTTGGAGTTGATGACGGTAACATTCTGCGACATGTCGTCATCTTCTCCCAACTGCGACTCGGTGAAAGTGAATGCCGCCTCGCTGTTGTCGTTTTCATTGCCGTTTTTCTTGTCCTCAGTCTGTGCCGTGACATTAACGAAGCACGCCAAGACAAATGTGGATAATATTAACTTTTTCTTCATAAAAGAGATTATAATATGTAAATCTTGGCGCAAAGATACGCTTTATTTTCATAAAAATAAAGTTTTTCTTAATAAAAATTCGTTTCAACTTGTTTTTTTCGTATTTTTTTGCGATATTTGCACTCAAATTCATTGATTGTCTATAAATATATTATATAAATAAGGTATAAGAATTATGAAGAATCTATTCATCACGCTATTGCTCGTCTTGGCAACAACGGCAGTGGCACAAGAGAAAAAGATTGGAGTTTATGGAGTGGGATTCTACAATCTCGAAAACCTCTTCGATACTTGTCATGACGAGGGTAAGAACGATTATGAATACCTCGCCGAAGGCACCAACAAATGGAACGCAATGAAGTATGAGAGCAAGCTCGCCAATATGTCGAGGGTGCTTGCTGATATGGGAACCGACTTGCTGAAGAACATTGGCTGTGCCATCATCGGAGTGAGCGAGGTGGAGAATGCCCGTGCACTTACCGACCTTGTGGCGCAACCTCCACTGGCAGCACGCAACTATAAGTTCTGTCATGTCGAAGGACCTGACCGTAGAGGCGTGGATTGCGGTCTGCTTTATAATCCCCGATTCTTCGAGCCTACGGATGTGACATTGTATCCTTACGTACAGAAATTAGAGAAGGACAGCGCATACTTCACCCGCGGTTTCCTGACCGTCAAGGGTATCTTAGCCGGAGATGAGATTGCCGTCATCGTATGCCATCTGCCAAGTCGTGCCTCAACATCGTTTTATAGGGAACAGGGAGCCGAACAGGTAAGACATCTCAAGGACTCTCTCATTGCCGCCCAGCCTAATCTGAAGGTTATTGTCATGGGTGACATGAACGACGACCCGATGGACCCCTCGATGGCAAAGTCTCTGCAGGCAAGGAAAACCATCGCTGATGTGAAGCCGGGTGATATGTTCAACCCATGGTGGAAGACATTGGACGACGGTAAAGGAAGTATAAAATACAATGGAGGCTACAACCTCTTCGACCAGATTATCCTTTCTCCCCAACTCCTGAACCAAGATGGAAAGAAGGACTATTCATCGCTTAAATACGTGAAACATCAGATTTTCTCACGTGAGTATATGATTCTGCAGGAAGGAAAATTCAAGGGCTATCCCAAACGCACCTTCTCTGGTGGTGTATGGACAAACGGCTATAGCGACCACCTGCCCACCATTGTCTATTTGGCGAAGCAGCTGTAAAACAACACCATACTACACATACTACACTTCATCGCATGCCATCATCTCCACACCACGATATACTACATACACCTTGTGGAGAGTGGTATGTCCGATGTTGTCGTTAACGTTGACCGTTTCTGCATATCGGCACACCTGAGCCTCGGCCTGCTTAACAGCTGCCTTTACTTCAGCCTCCGTAGCCTGGCTCTTCAAGTATTTAAGCTCAATGATGTATGAATGTTCCATATCCTTGTATATCTCGCAACGGGGACAGAGGAAGACATCGGCATAGCCGTTCTGGTTGTCAAGCTCGGATATTGGGCGATAATAGCAACAGAGACTCGTAAGTGCGAGTGTATAGCCGTGGACAAACGATTCGCCCTTCTGACGGTCGCGCTGCGAGGCAAAAGTATAGATGCTGTCGGCTATAAACTGAAAGAATGGCTTAAACTCGCCATCGTATGCCATATTCTCTTCCAATAGGCTGAGCCTGTCCTTGTCGGTGTAGAGATGGTTGTCGTGGTAATTGTCGAGAAGATATGTATATACCTGTTCGCGCACTACTTCATTGGGAATGACGAACTTGGGCTTTCCACGATAAAACCCGCCAATTGTTACCATGCCGAAATAGTAGAGCAAGCTAAGGAAATTGTCGTTGTTGGCAATATCCTCAGCGGGGAATCCTTCCTTCAGCTCCCCTGTCACGTAGCCTTTCGACACCAAAGTCTGTATGATTGAGGCATCGTGGGCGAACTCCTTGTCCTTGCGGATGAGCATACGCAGCTTGTTGTAGTCAACGCGGATATTCTCGTCAAGCATCTGCAGAGGCAACTCGCATCCCTCATCTATATATTTAAAAAGGAATGATAGAACCATATTGGAGTTGTACATCGTAGTCTTGCCGTATGCCTTTAAGGCGAAACAATAGTTGTCGTAATATGGTTTCATAATATCTATGAGTTCATCAATGGTGTGGTTGAACTCATAATGCTGGCCATAGTATGTCAGCATCTCGCGCACCTCTTCTTCGGTAAATCCAACCATCTCGTTGAAACCATTGGAAAGCGAGTAGTTGGTGCCGATGTTGAATCCGCTGGTGAGGTCATCAAGTGTCACAGGACTGACACCGGTGATGAAGACACGCTCGATGCTCGAATAAGTGCCCGACTTTATTGTATCAAAGAATGTGCGCAGGTAGCCAGTGCCGTGCGTCTCTCCCTTGTATTCATTGAGACGGGCGGCATCAGAGAGGATGTGATTGGTGAAGTGGTCATACTCGTCGATGAAGAGATAAATTTTCAGTCCTACCCTGTCACACTCATTGTATATATAGTCCAACTGCTCCACACAACCGTTCTTTTTATTCAATTCATCCTTAAATCCTTTGGATAAATGACTTGCATAAGTGTCGCTGAATGAAT
Source organism: Prevotella sp. (assembly GCA_022764085.1). Classification (GTDB taxonomy): domain Bacteria; phylum Bacteroidota; class Bacteroidia; order Bacteroidales; family Bacteroidaceae; genus Prevotella. The sequence continues at coordinate 10,666 of JALERP010000128.1, read as the reverse complement.
TGAACCGTGTATTGCAATGTGCATCCAGCGCACTGCGGTAATTGCCCAAGTCGGCATTTACTACCGCAAAGTTTAGATGCAAGATAAGATATTTGTTGTGATTGGGTGTCGGGTGCTTGCCAATATAGAGGTCGCCATACAGTCGCTCAAACTTATCTGCGGCGTTTATGTCGTAATAGTGGTGAAGCATGGATATGGTTAGGCTCTTGCCGAAACGTCGGGGGCGGATGAAGAAAAAGAACTTGTTGGCTTTTTCCACTTTCTCAATAAACCTTGTCTTATCGACATAATAGCAGTTGTCCTCGCGTACAGCCACGAAGTTCATCATACCATAGGGTATTCGCTTAGCCTCATTGTCATATAATATTTCTTCCATAAGTCTTATGCTATATGAATAATTGGTGCAAAGATACACTATTTATTCAATATTCACAAGAAAAAAAAAGAAAAAAACAGCAAAAGCAATAAAAATCGGCGACATAACACCTATTAGGGTTATGCCACCGATAATAATATAGATTAACTAAATGACGTATTATTCAGCCTTTTTAACGCCGAAGCAAACAGCATTCTTGCCCTGAGGAGTATCCTTATACGATGTCTTGATGGTCACTACAGTGATGGTGTCGCCAACTGCGATTCCATTGTCCTTAATGAAGTACTGCTTGTTTTCACCAGTCCAGTCACCATATACGCCGTAGAGATAAACCTTCTCTCCGTTCTCATCCTCAATATATACATTGCCATACTTGTCGCTGGCAATCTCGACAATCTTACCTGTGAGGACATAGAGTTTATCGTTGTCATCGGCAGCGGCATTAAAGTCGGCAAGTGAGATAGGCTCGGCTGAACCGCAAAGCTCGTCGATTGTGGCATTAGCCATCTGTGGTGAGCCTTTATATTCAGCACGCGAACCTACAATATTCACCACATCACCTTCCTTAACAGGGAAGTCGCTATAGTTGGTAGTTCCGTAAACATAAACCTTACCAGTATAATCCTGTACATAGATGTTGCCATACTTTGTATTAGCTACCTCAGTCACAAGACCGATGATACGATACTGAGCATCACCAACAGGCTTTTCAATAAATTCTGCACAAGTGACAGGGGCGATTGCACCCTCCTGAGAGAATGAATAAGTCACCTCAGATGAATTATTTGAAGTAGAAGATGCAAAGACTATAGAACCGGAACGCGCCCCACCATCATTAGGCAACACATTAAATGTGAAGACACATGTGTCAGCAGGATTCTTCTCCAATTTGGTCGGTACACCGGCAATGAACTTGGAAGACTTGTATTCCACCATACCCTTACTCTCTTCTGGTATTGAGAAATAAGCTCCACTGCCCTTATAGGCTACCTTCACAGAAAATTCACCACCTTCCTTGGCGATACCCTTAGTCTCAGCAGCTCCGTCAATCTTGATAAGTGACTTAACAATCTTAACCACAGTGACGTTAACCATCTCAATAGTGCTACCATATGTACTGCGTGGACCTTCTATTGTAATAACATCACCCAACTCAATGCCAAGAGAACTGAAGTTTTTCTCTGCTCCATCCTTGTCAAGAGTACCATAAACATATACCTCACCAGTACCATCATTTACATACATATTTCCGTAAGTGGTATTAGCTATGGCAGTTACAGTACCACTCACACGGTAGTTCTTGCCATCAAGACCCTGTTCATTAAAATATGCACAAGTAACAGTTTCTGGATCGAATGTACCCTGACGCACTTTAAGATGCTGACGGGTGTTGCCAATCTCAATGATAATTTCAGTCTCGTGACCACCATCTGAGGCAGGGGCTGTAAAGGTAATCTCACTTTCACCAGCTTCTCCCGATAGTTTGGAGATAGAGCACCACAAGTCCTTATAAACAGGTTCACCCGTATTCTTATCTGTACCACTCAAGTACTGTGTCTTGCCTGTTGACTCATTGACAATCAAGTCTTTCATCTTCCAAGCCTGATTGGCGCTAATGGTTACTTTAGCCTGACCTCCAGCAGAAGGAATAGATACATATGTCTGAGACATGCTAATTTCACCAAGTGAACCAAGAGCATCGTCATCCTTGGAGCATCCAATGAATACAAGAGCCGCAAGGACAGTCAAAAACAAATATTTAACTCTAATCATAATTACGTTTCTAATAAATTAATTGAATATGTACTTAATACCTACAGATGCATACCAGCACTGACCAATATCATGGTTATAAACCCATTTTTCTGTTGATGGAGCCACAGCCGCCGGTGTAGAGAATGTAGGATAGCCCTCTGCATCTGTTCCCTCATACTTTAGGATACGTCCCGAGTTTAGTTTCGAATTCATATACTTGGCAACACCCCATGTAGAGTTGAACAGATTAAGGATATTCTTTATGTCGCAACTAAGCTGCAATGTGTGCTTTGTCTTACCTACATTGACAGAGAAATCATGCTTGTAACTAACATCCACGCGATGAACCCAGGGATTATATACACTGTAAGCCTCAGCATATTCTCCCTGATGCTTGCTCAAGTAGCTATCACCATGAACATAATCCATAAAGCGCTTCTGGTCATCCTCACTTACAAAGCGGAACTCACGATTCTTAACCTGCTCGTCAGTAGGGATATAAAGAGCGTCATAGCTATAACCGTCGCCATTCATGTCATTTGCGAGCATATATGAATAATTGTATCCACCCTGATATGTCTCATAGATAATATTCAAGTGGTTACCGTGCTTGTCATTGTGCGATGCATGAAGAACAAAACGGTTGGGAGTATTATTTATGGCATTGTGGAGACGGATATGATTCGGACCCTCCGACGTCGGAACGTATGTGAAGGCAGACTCTGCAGCAGAACCAGGCATACTTGTCACTTCCTTCTTCACCGAATGAGTATATGCAGCCATAATATTCAGAGTTTCAATGGGACGGATATTCAACTGCAAACTTGCCTGCCAAGCATATCCGCGGCTTGTATTTTCAAGAACAAATGCCTTGGTGTTTGTGCGGAATGTCTCAGGGAATACAGGGCGATTGTCTGCACCATTAAATCTGGTATATCCCTCAACAGGGAGCATACTCCAGTCGCTGATACATACATCGTTAATCATCTTGTTATAGATAACCTCTCCTGTTACAGAGAAGGGGAATGATGTAGGCAACTGATAATCAATGGCAATAGACGACTTCCATACCTGCGGCATCTTAAACTTGGGATCTACTGCTGATATAGAAGAAGGCTTTGCACCTGTTTCTGGTGATATTTCATTAGGGAATCCCATATCAATCAACTTCTTACGGAAATCGGCAGTGTTATAAACAAAACCATTACCTGAGAATGCAGCCATTACCTCGTTCATATCAGCATACTTCTCCTTAACTGCAGTGGGGAGATTGGCATACTTTGAGCTTGGACCGAGCTGAGCCTGATACTGCACCATACCACTATTTGTAGGCATATTAGTAAAGAATACCAAAGGCAAACGTCCAGAGAACAAGCCCGTACCTCCACGCACCTTCAGTGTCTTGTCGCCAAGTACATCATAGCTGAAACCAATACGTGGTGAAACAATCAGTTTAGTTGTAGGCCATTTGCCTGTGTCAATATGCTTTCCATTGTAGTCAAGTTCATAGATAGCATTGTTGCGCATCAAATCTTCATTATTGAAGAACAAAGCATCGAAACGCAATCCAGCAGTGAGCTTAAGCCTCTCATCCACATTCCATTCGTCCTGAACGTATGCGCCCAACTTATTGAAAGCCACACGTGACACAGGATTCATCTCATCACCATAACCATAAGTCAGACATACTACCTCTGGTGTACGCTGATTGAGGAAATCATCCATACTTTTATAGCGATAGTATCCAGTACCATTACGCATGTATGCATTGTCCGCCATCTGATATTCGTAGCTAAGTCCACCCATAACCTTGTGGTTGCCATTATACCATGTCACATCATCCTTGATATTCCATGTTGTATTGTGAACGGCATTGTTATATGTGAACAACTCATATCCAAGAGATATATACGGAGTGTTTGTTCCAGTACCATCCATAATGTCTATGAATGGAAAATCAGAAGAGTTTGTGCCACGGATGTCATCAGCCTTGGTATAAGTAAACAAGAACTGATTGGATATATTGTCACCAAAACGGCTGTTAAGGTCAACAGAGCCTGAATATACCTTATTGTTAATTGAATACATTGAATTGGCGTAAGACATACCATACAATGATGTACGGCCAAAGGCTGAACGTGTACCACCATCCATTGACGAAGAATTAGGTGCATTCCAATTGGTATTGTTGGTATAATTATAACGCACTGCAAGGTGATGATCATTGCTGATATTCCAGTCTATACGACCAAGTATCTTAGTATTCTTCTCATCTGCAGGGAAGCTGTTAAAAGAGCCTGTGTCATAACCATATTTATCTTTGACAAAGTCGGACACTATCTGCATATCTTGAACAGTTGCGTATGACAAGAATGCCTCTTCATCACCTACGCCATTCTCGGATGCGCGCCAACGTACTGGCACTGTCGGTGACTTCTGAAACTCAGCATTTGCAAAAAAGAACAATTTGTCTTTAATTATCGGGCCACCTAATGTAAATCCGTAAGTTGTCTGACGGTCACGGTCACGTGCTCCGGGCACCTGCTCTCCGTCAACTGTGTCACCACGCATATTTTCATTACGATGGAAGATATAGGCCGAACCCTTGAACGTGTTTGTTCCTGACTTGGTAACTGCATTGATAGCACCACCAATGAAGTTTGTCTGACGAACATCGTATGGGGAAATAACAACTTGCATTTCCTCAATAGCTTCTATAGATATTGGATTTCCACCACCAGGGAGACCTGAGTTCAAACCAAAGTTGTTGTTGAAATTAGCACCGTCAACAGTAAAGTTGGCAGTACGACCGTCAGAGCCCTGGAATGTCATTCCGTTACCTCCGTAGGGAGAGAGGCGAGTCATGTCAGTGATAGAACGGCTTACAGTTGGCACGGCAGCCATCTGAGCGCTTGTGATGTTAGTGGTAGCACCCATTCTCTCGATGTTGAGCTTAGAAGCCTTACCCTGAACAACCACTTCGCCGAGCACCTGTGCGTCCTCGTTCATTGTGGTGTTGAGGTTGTAAGTCTCTCCAAGCTGGAGCACTACATCCTTCACCTTCTTGGTCTCATAACCAATGTAGCTGATTGTGACCTCGTAAGGACCGCCAGAACGCATACCATTGATGTTAAACTGACCTTTGGTGTTTGTTACTGCTACGTAGCGTGTACCCGAAGGAGTGTGGACGGCTTCCACCGTTGCACCGATAACATCCTCGTTACCAGCCTTCACCTTACCCGACATGCCAGACGTAGTTACCTGTGCCACTGCTGATGAAATAATCAGCATAAAAGCGGCAATCATAACATACAGTTTCTTCTGCATAAAAATAATACCTATTAGTTAAATTTAAGCCATATAGAGCACTTTTTGCCCTATCTAATGATTTCAGGTGCAAAATTAACTAAAATTTTCGATATACGTGTTACAGAAATGTTAAAAATGCAGTTTTATGCAGAAAAAATTCAATAATACAATGTTTTCATGTCATTTCCTGCTGATTTTGCCTGTTTTAAGGAACGACTTATATACCGACATCTTCACCGAATTGCCTGAATGGTCGAACAATACGGAAGGGTTGAGCCTCGTGCCGTTGAGATGCAACTCGAAATGCAGATGGGCTGTGGTGGCACGACCTGTTTGTCCCGTCAAGGCTATCACCTGTCCTGCCTTTACCTTATCTCCCGCCTGAACCAAGTTTTTGGAGTTATGGCTATACCACGTCTCAAGCCCTTTTTCATGGCGAATCTTTATGAGGTTGCCGTATGCCGCATATCTCTGTGACATGATTACCTCGCCGTCGAATGCGGCAAGGATGTTGTCGTTGGGAGTGGTCTTTATGTCAACACCGGTGTGTGTTCGTCCACCTCTGCGCCCGTATGCACTTATTACCTTGGCTCCTGGCAAGGGATAGTATGCAGCCTCACTGTTCTTGTCTGATTGCTTCTTATCGCCACCTACTACCACAGTCTCCACATTGCTGCTCTTGCGTTTGAACATCAGTGTACGGCGTGTCAGCTTATGGCTCTTGGGATGTATGATAATCTCGGGATTTATCTTTCCTCCATTTACCATTATATAAAAGGTGAGGAACGTATGTCCGCCTTCTCCTCCCACTATTGCTATAGTTTGTCCTGCCCTTACCTTATCTCCTACTTTCACCAGGTTCTCGGCATTCTTTGAATATACAGTTTCAAGTCCGTTGTTATGTCTAACTACGATGACATTGCCGTGTCCAGAGATATGTTTGGAAATACGTACCACTCCGGCAAACATTGACTTAACGGCGTCACCCTTCTTTGTAGTGATTTCCAACTCGTTGCCTCCTTTGACTTCTGCCTTTCCCACTGGCAGGGGGAAAGAATAATCCGACTTGCGGTAGCCACCGAAGTCTATTGAAAACGCCTCGGAGTGGTCGAATAGTCCAGGCGTTCCAATACTTATCTGCTGCCTTTCGAGGGCAGTAAAGTCATCTTCTTTCGCCGCCGAAGTCATAATCACTATACAGGCGGCAAAAATGATTAGGTTTATAAGTTTCATTATATAGATTGAAATGTATCTCTTAATTCTTAACTCTTAATTCTTAACTCTTAATATATCAAAGCTCCCGTGAATATCCTTCCGCTGTTGATTCCTTGCTTTCGCGCCGAGAAATAGTCATGGTTGACTGCCACGGTGCAGATATTGCTCACTTCGATGTTGTCGGGCTTCACTCCCATCCTCACCAACTGCTGGCGGTTGCACTCCTTAAGGTCTATGTGCCACTTTGTTTGCCATTTGGCTATAGAATCCATGTCGAATCCTGCTTCGGCAAACTGCTCATATACTTCCTGTCCCACCTCGAAGTTGTCGAGAGATATGCCAGGTCCAATCACGCAATGCAGTTGTTCGGGTTTGGAATGATAGGTGATAGCCATAGCTTGGATAGATTTCTCGGCTATTCTTGCCACGGTGCCTCGCCATCCGGCATGCACCGTTGCCACGGCATGGTGGTCGGGATCATATATAATAATAGGTATGCAGTCGGCAGTAGATACTCCTATGCATATACCGCTCACATCGGTCATCACGGCATCCACGCCTTCGAGTATCATCTTGCGGATATTGTCGGGAAGATGCACGAAATCCTCGGCTATTTGCCTCACCACCACTCCATGAGTCTGGTGGGGCATCACGAGATGAGCCTCATCAATGCCCAGTTCATTACATAACAGGCGACGGTTAGCGGCAATGTCGGCAGGGTCATCTCCGCAATATTCATTGATGTTGAAAGAGGAGTATTCACCCTTGCTCTGGCCACCGTGACGGGTGGTGGAGAAGAAAAGGCCACAGCCCCCACAACTCCCACAGCCCCCCTCCGACTCCCCCGAGGGGGAGAGGGCTGCGCGGGAAATGAAGCCCCCCTCCAACTCCCCCGAGGGGGAGAGAGCTGCGCGGGAAGAGGACGGCAGATTGTAAAATACTAACTGGGGAATACCCCCCTCGGGGGGATAGGGGGGGCTGAGGGGACTACTCTTCCTCATCTTCATACTCTTCTATCTCATCTTCGTCAATATACTCAATATCCAGTTCCTCAAACATGTCACTGTCGCAGGAATACCCCCCTCGGGGGGATAGGGGGGACTGGGGCTCCTTGTCCCTATGCACTATCACGTCCTCCTGGGTGATGCTCTGCAGTTTGTTGCTCTCGCTGTTGAGTTCCCTCCACAGAATATCTTTCAGTTCGGTGAGTCCCATATTTGCCACCGAGGATATAAACACCACGGGCAGGTCGTCGGGCAATGTCTCACGCAGCATATCGATGAGCTCCGCGTCGAGCAGGTCACATTTTGTCACTGCCAATACTCTGTGCTTGTCGAGCATGTCGGGATTAAAGTTTCGGAGTTCGTTGAGAAGTATCTCATACTCTTTCTTGATGTCGTCAGTATCGCCAGGCACCATAAAGAGTAGCAGGGAGTTGCGCTCGATATGGCGCAGGAATCGAAGTCCGAGTCCCTTGCCCTCACTTGCGCCCTCGATAATTCCTGGTATGTCGGCCATGACAAACGACTTGTGGTCACGGTATTCCACAATTCCCAAAGAGGGTTCGAGAGTAGTGAAGGGATAGTTGGCTATCTTCGGGCGGGCACTCGACAGTGCCGAGAGCAATGTCGATTTACCGGCATTGGGGAAGCCCACTAGTCCGACGTCAGCAAGGAGTTTGAGCTCGAGGATGATGGTCATCTCCTGCATCGGCTCTCCTGGCTGTGCATAGCGCGGAGCCTGATTGGTGGCAGTGCGGAACTGGAAATTGCCCAGTCCTCCGCGTCCGCCCTTGAGCAGCAGTACCTCCTGTCCGTCGTATGCCACATCACAGATGTATTTACCAGTCTCGGCATTATAAACCACCGTACCGCAGGGCACGTCGATATACACATCCTTTCCGTCGGTTCCATGACATTTGTCGCGACCTCCGTTACCCCCATGTTCAGCAAATATGTGACGCTCGTATTTCAGGTGGAGCAATGTCCAGTAGTTGTGGTTTCCCCTCAGATAGATGCTTCCGCCCTTACCGCCATCACCACCGTCAGGACCGCCGTTGGGGTTGTATTTCACATGTCTTAGGTGCATGCTACCCCTACCGCCCTTACCCGAGCGGCAATATATCTTTACGTAATCTACAAAATTGGATTCTGCCATCCGAACTCAATAACTCTTAATTCTTAACTCTTAATTCTTAATTAATTATGCACTAACGTTCCGATGTTCTCTCCGTCCATCACCTTCTTGAGGTTGCCCACGATGTCCATATTGAACACATAGATAGGCAAGTTGTTCTCCTTGCACATTGTAGTGGCGGTAAGGTCCATCACCTTCAGTCCGCGAGTGTAAATCTCATCGTATGTGATGTCGCTGAACTTTGTTGCAGTGGGGTCCTTCTCCGGGTCGGCAGTATAGATTCCATCCACGCGTGTGCCTTTGAGCATTACGTCGGCCTCAATCTCGATACCGCGGAGCGACGAACCGGTATCAGTTGTGAAATAAGGGCTACCTGTTCCGGCAGAGAAGATACAAACATATCCTGCCTCCATAGCCTCGATAGCCTTCCATTTGGTGTAGAACTCACCGATAGGTTCCATACGAATGGCAGTCAGCACCTTGGTTTTCACACCGATAGCTCCAAGTGCCGAACTAAGTGCGAGCGAGTTGATTACCGTGGCGCACATACCCATCTGGTCGCCCTTCACTCGGTCGAATCCCTTCTGCGAACCGCTCAGTCCGCGGAAGATGTTGCCACCACCGATGACGATACCAATCTGCACCCCCATCTCACTCACTTCCTTTATCTGGCGTGCATAGTCGGCCAGACGCTCAGGGTCAATACCAAAGTTTTGCTTGCCCATGAGGCTCTCGCCGCTGAGCTTAAGAAGAATTCTATTATACCTTGCCATAATCTGATAAATTTCTTATTAACGTTAATATGATGTGCAAATATACGGCATTTCCGTGGAACAGCCAAATATTTTAGCATACTTTAAAGAAATAGGAAAAACAATCTGCCGAAATTCTCATAATTTATTTTGCCAAATATGCCGAAATTCTCACAATTTGAGTCATTGACATAATCAAAGTATCTCACATATTATATACTTGGAGTTATTCTGAATGATAGCTTATCTTTAGTTGACATGTTTTTTGAAAAGCCTTGGCATATTGCTCGGCTTTGCGTTCTGGTTTCATGGGATAGGCGCGCGAACTGCTCGGCATGCGATAGATACGTATATGCCGACCCTTGTATTCGGTTGCGGCATAATCGCCCACCTTGGGTTCCTTCACCCCAAATCGGCGACACAAAGTCGTTGTGGCGAGTTGCCCTGCAGTGATAATGACATTGCATTGCGGCATGGAGTCGAGCATAGCCTCAACATCGGTCTCCTCCACAATATCAAGATCCTTGTCGGAGGCAGTGTTCTTTGTACGCACCACCTTTGTGGCAGTGTCATACATCGCTATACCTTTCTCAATAAGAAAGTCTTCTATCATCCCCTGGTCAAACCGTTTTTCTCCTTTTACGATAAAATGCTCCTTGTCGTCGAAGAACAGGAGACCCATTATGCGCCACATGTCGTTCTGGAAGTTGGGGTAATAAAACGGCATGCACCATCTATGTTCGGCAGGAGGGAACGTGCCAAGCATCAGTATCCTTGCCCCTTCGGGCAGGAACGGTTCAAAGGGGTGACTCTCTATTCTCATTGTTGAAAATATATTATAGCTGTTTTATTTCTTCTATCGTAATCTTTGTTATAGCTGCTATCTGCTCATCAGGGATTCCTGCAGACTTCATAGCCTTGGCGGAAACCAACAAGGCTGCGCGCTGTTCCTCCAACTGGGCAGACTGTTCCTCCAACTGGGCGGATTTTTCCTTCAACTGGGCGGATTTTTCCTTCAACTGGGCGGATTTTTCCTCCAACTGGGCTGAACGTTCTTTTATTAGGGCGTCTTGCTCCGCAATCCGCTGGTCGCGTTTCATTATGGCAGTGTCACGATTCTCTA
>JALERP010000085.1 GCA_022764085.1 Prevotella sp. | reverse complement strand
ATGGGACTGATAGATTCCACGGGATATGTCATCTTCGACAACACCCGGAAGACTGTTGCTGCATCGTCAAAAGACAAGTCTGTTGACGACCGAACCAAGAAGGCAAAGGCTTATCTGCAAAAGCTATATGACGACCTCGGGGAAAGGAATAATTAAACACAGAGACACAGAGTCATTGGGAATTATAATTGTCAACTCTGTGCCTCTGTGTCTCTGTGTTCAATAATTGTGCCATTTACTTGACAACCAACTGGTTGTTCACCATTCTTGTCATATACGACTGGATAATGGCCTTCACCTGAAGCTCCATGTCCTTGGCAATCTTTGGCTCTTTCGTCAGGAGATTATCCTTGAGCAGGAGGTCAGAGCGGAAGCGGTAGAGAGCCTTTGATTTCTGTCCGTCAAACTGCAGGAGCCAGTCGCCTTTTACGTATTGGTATATGCCGTTTAGATAGTTTACTGCCCAAGTGTCCTCATCCTTGGTAGTCAGCAAGTCGCAACCGAAGGCTACATACGGTTGGTCGTATCCCAAGTAAGACAATACCGTAGGCATGATGTCTATCTGTTGGGCAATGGCATTGCGCATTCCCGGTTTTAGGTCGCCACTTGGGTCGAAGAAGATGATGGGCGAACAGAATCCGCCGAGGTCTGTCTGATAATACGCATGGTCGCTGAGGTTGGTGTGGTCGCTCGTAATGACAAACAAGGTGTTCTTATACCATGGCTGGGTCTTAGCCTTCTCGAAGAAACGACGGATGGCATTGTCGGTATATCTTATACACTTGTGTATTACAATTCCCTCCTCCTTGTATATGTCCTTGTATTCCTCCGGCACCTTGTATGGATGATGAGATGAGGCAGTAAAGACAGCCGACACAAACGGTTGCTTGAACTCCGACATCTTCGTGGCAAAGAACTGCAGGAAGGGCTCGTCCCATATCGCCCACATTCCGTCGAAGTCTTTGTCGCCATCAAATCTCTTGTCGGCATTATATTCAGTTCTGCCGAAATAATCAGTGAATCCCGTCTTGCGGGCAAAGGCTTCGAAACCCATCGACCCGTTCTCCGCTCCATGGAAGAAAGCGGAATAATATCCCTTGTTCTTCAATTCACTGGCTATTCCGCTCACGTCGTTCATAGATGCGGGAGTAAGGAAGAATGGCTCTACAAACATAGGAATGCCCGACAGGATACTCGGCATGCCGTCGATACTCTTCCTGCCGTTGCAATAGGAGTAGAGGAAAGTCTGGCTATGCTGCATCAGTGAGTCAACAAACGGAGTGTATCCCTTGTATTTTCCCCCGTCAAGCCATTTGTTATATCCTCCGATATACTCGCGCCCGAAACTTTCTACTATCAGGATTACTACGTTCTTCTTTGAGGAATTAGGAATTAGGGATGAGGACGAGTTGTTGAGCGAAGGCGAAAAATTAGGAATTATTACTGGTGAATACAATGCGTTCATCTCTTGTTCTGACATGTATTCGGGGATTTCAAAAACCTTCTTGCCGATGGTGCGGATGAGCGAGAAGGGAGTGTTGAGCACAATGCCTGCCTCCTGGGGATGGGCAACGTATTGATTGGCATTGCTGATGGTAATCGGTCGCACTGCTGTGGTGGCACCGCCTCGCATACCGCAGATACATAATGGGATAAAGATCGCGAAACAAAGGGTTTGAACGATGTAATATCTCAATAAACCCTTGTTTTGTGGCATATCTGTAGCCTTCGTTCTAAACTTGAATCCATTCATGAAATAACACTTCCACAATGCCCACATTAAGATGACAAACAGCAGAACAAGATACCAATGGCGCAAGAATTCAACGCCAATTATACTGCCGATGTTACCCTCATTGCTGAATTCCGAAAATATAGAAGCGGTAGTGCGTCGCATGGTGTATTTGAAATAAACACAGTCGGCAAGGTTGGTTGCTATGCACACGCCATTTACTATTATATATATCCACTTGGCTGTAATCTGCCATCCTCTCGTCTCCTTATAGTGGAGGGGGATGAGCATCAGCAGGGCATATAGTATATTGGTATATAATATGGCAGACGTGTCGAACATCCATGCCCCGTGGAGCATCTCAGGCATAGAGCTCCATTGGAAATCAGAGGCAAACAATCCCCAGTTCTCCATCACGAATGCCACACGGCAAATGCCGTATGCTATATATATTATAATAAGGTTAAGTAAAAACCTCAAAGGTGTGAATCCCATATTCTTAATTCCTAATTCCTAATTCCCTCCAAGCACTACGTCGAGTATCATCATCAGCACAAAACCGATGGCAAAGCCGATGGTACTGATATTACTGTGTTCCCCGGTGCTTGCCTCGGGAATAAGTTCCTCAATCACCACATAAAGCATCGACCCTGCGGCAAAGGCAAGCATATAGGGCATGGCGGGAGTGAGCCATGAAGTGAGCAGAATGACAAGGATGGCTCCGATGGGTTCGACAATGCCACTGAGACTGCCTATGAGGAAAGAGCGCCAGCGGCTGTTGCCTTCAGCCTTCAAGGGCATCGACACAATAGCTCCCTCGGGGATATTCTGTATGGCGATGCCTACTGACATTGTCAACGCAGCCATTGCCGTGATGCCCATGTCGCCCGACAGAAAACCGGATAGCACCACTCCAACAGCCATTCCCTCGGGAAGGTTGTGGATGGTGACTGCAAGTGAGAGCATCGTAGTGCGCGATAGCTTAGACTTCATTCCCTCGGGATGGTCGTCGCCAATGTGGAGGTGGGGAGTGAAATGGTCGATGGCAAGCAGGAATCCTATACCAAGGAGGAATCCCACTGCTGAGGGAATAACCTTGAAAATGCCTTCGGCGTCTGCTGTGAAATCAAGACTTGGCAGGAGCAGCGACCAAAACGAGGCTGCCACCATCACTCCCGACGCAAAGCCGAGGAGAGATTTCTGAACTATCACATTCATCTCATGGCGCATGAAAAACACGAATGACGCGCCAAGCACAGTGCCCAGGAATGGCACCAACAATCCTATTGTTATTCCGTCCATAAATATTCAAATTATGCTGCAAAATTACAAATTATTTTGTATATCTTATCCATTTTGCAAACATTTAACACCAAACTCTTGTCTGTTTAAGGAAAAAAAACTATTTTTGCACGAAAAAGTAGTAACCAAAACGTAAATAGGCAAAACATTATGACTGAAAAAAAGTACGGACACTTTGATGACGCCAACCGCGAGTATGTCATCACTGATCCCAAGACTCCATGGCCTTGGATAAACTATCTTGGCAATGAGGATTTCTTTTCTTTAATATCTAACACAGCTGGTGGATATAGTTTCTATAAGGACGCCAAGTTCCGCCGTATCACACGTTATCGCTACAACAATGTACCTATGGACAACGACGGGCGATATTTCTATATCAAGGATGGAGATACGATATGGAGCCCAGGATGGAAACCGTGCCGCACTCCTCTCGACTTCTATGAGTGCCGTCATGGCATGGGATATACGCGCATAACTGGTGTGAAGAACGGTGTTGAGGCTTCGGCACTCTTCTTCGTTCCATTGAAGACTTGGGCTGAGGTGCAGAAACTTACACTGCGCAACACTACAAGCGAGACAAAGAGTCTGAAACTCTTCTCTTTCACTGAGTGGTGTCTCTGGAATGCCGCCACGGATATGGAGAACTTCCAGCGCAACTTCTCTACAGGTGAGGTGGAGATAGAGGGTTCAACTATCTATCATAAGACAGAATATCGCGAGCGCCGCAACCACTACGCTTTCTATACCGTGAATGCCCCAATCCAGGGATTCGACACTGACCGCGAGACATTCGTAGGTCTGTATAGCGAGAAGTCGGCTCCAGATGCAGTGGTAGAGGGTAAGCCCCGCAACAGTCATGCCCACGGATGGAGCCCTATAGCATCACAATACATCGAGGTGGAACTTGCGCCGGGCGAGAGCCGTGACTTCGTCTTTCTCCTTGGATATGTTGAGAATGAGCAGGAGGAGAAATTCGAGTCGAAGCAGGTAATCAATAAAACCAAGGCTCACGCTCTGATTGCACGCTTTGACACTACAGCCAAGGCAGATGCCGCCTTTGCCGAACTGAACGACTATTGGAACCGGCTCCTTAATATATATAGTGTGAAGAGCGGCAATGACAAGCTCGACCGTATGGTGAACATCTGGAACCAATACCAGTGTATGGTGACGTTCAACTTCTCACGTTCAGCTTCGTTCTTCGAGAGTGGAGTTGGACGCGGTATGGGATTCCGCGACTCCAACCAGGATCTCGTGGGTTTTGTACATCTCGTACCAAGCCGTGCCCGTCAGCGTATCATCGACATCGCCTCGACACAGTTCCCCGACGGTGGTTGCTATCATCAGTATCAGCCTCTCACCAAGCGTGGAAACAACGACATTGGTGGCGGATTCAACGACGACCCTTGTTGGCTCATCTTCGGTACTGCCGCTTATCTCAAGGAAACGGGAGATTTCTCCATCCTTACCGAACCTGTTCCCTTCGACAACCAACCTGGTAGCGAGAAGACCCTCTTCGAGCATCTCAAGATATCAATGGAGCATGTCACCAACAACCTTGGTCCACACGCACTTCCCCTCATCGGTCGTGCCGACTGGAACGACTGTCTCAACCTCAACTGCTTCTCGTGGGACCCCAACGAGAGTTTCCAGACTACCGAAAACAACAGTGAAGGCTCGAAGGCTGAGTCGCTCATGATTGCCGGTCTCTTCGTCGTTACAGGTAAGGAATATATCAAGCTCTGCCGCACTCTTGCCGCCCGTGGCGAGGATGCCTCAAAATATGGTGTTGCCGACTTTGCAGCTGAGGCAGAGGCAATGGAAAAAGCAGTGAACAGTATGGACGAGGCTGTGCAGAAGTACGGTTGGGACGGCGAGTGGTATCTGCGAGCCTACGACTTCTACGGCAATAAAATAGGTTCCAAGGAAAACGAGGAAGGAAAGATCTTCATCGAGAGCCAGGGATGGTGTACCATGGCTGGCATCGGACTCGACAAGGGTATGGTAGATAAGGCCATCGACTCGGTGGAGAAGATGATGGATTGCGAGCATGGCATTGTGCTCAACAATCCTGCCTATACCGTATATCATGTCGAGATGGGCGAAATCTCGTCTTATCCCGAGGGATATAAGGAGAATGCAGGTATATTCTGCCACAACAACCCATGGGTAATCATCGGTATGACAGTGGCAGGACGTGGCAACGAGGCTTGGGAACACTACACCAAGATTCTGCCTTCGTACGTAGAGGAAAACCGTCAGACTCTCCACAAGGTGGAACCATACGTCAACTGTCAGATGGTGGCAGGTAAGGATGCCTACAAGCCAGGCGAGGGAAAGAACTCATGGCTAACGGGCACTGCCGCTTGGATGTGGCTCACCATAAGCCAGTATATCCTCGGCATACAGCCCGACTACGACGGACTTGCCATTCGTCCTTGTCTGCCATCTACTGCAAATGAATACACAGTCACCCGTCGTTTCCGTGATGCCGAATATGTCATCACCGTGAAGAATCCCGACGGAAAGCAGTCTGGAAAAGTGTCTCTCGTCATTGATGGACAACCTGTCGATGGCGACGTGATACCCTACGCTCCAGGCAAGCACGAAGTGATAGCAATTATATAATTAACGAATATGAGAGCATTAGTATCATCGGCGGTGGACCCTATGACATGTATTCGCATTACCGCAAACTGGCATCAGAGAATATCTCGCAATATCCCGTAGCCCTGCCTCTTATCCTCAGCGGAATGATTGATGCCGGAGAATATAAGGTGAAGAACGAGGACGTGTTCAACGATGACTTCGTGCAGTATCTGCCCGAACTGTTCGACTCAAAGAAGCACGATACCAACTACATAAACGACTTCATCTATAATAAATACGGCAATGCCGACGACAAGAGTCTGCCTATAGACAAGATTGTGAAACCAGCATTCTATGACGAGGAGAGTGAGACAGGACATCTTCAGCAATATGCCGAAAGAAAACTTGCAAGACATCTACAGCATCGATGGTCGTCTGATACGCAAGAATACCACTCTGAGCGATGCTTTCCGCTCGTTGCCAAAGGGTGTATATGTAATCAATGGACGTAAGGTTGTGAAGGAATAATGATGCACCTGCGACTCGTATTTATTTATATATAACATCATTATACATAATAAGTCCCGCAACTATCAAAACGATTGTTGCGGGACTATTATTATGTATTAACTTGTCAACTCGTCAACTAAATCAAAAATCCATCTTGTCGAGTGAGTCGTTGAAGTCCTTGGGCTCGTGTGACTCGTGGATTTCCTCGTGGTCAGGACGTGGGCGACGCTCACCTCTTTCGGGGCGAGGACGACGCTCTCCTCTTTCAGGACGAGGACGACGCTCACCACGCTCAGGGCGCTCTCCACGTGGACGACGCTCAGGACGCTCCTGATAGTCGGCAGGCTTTTCGATAAGTACACGATGAGAGAGCTTATACTTGCCAGTCTTCGGGTCAATCTCAAGCAACTTCACCTTTATCTTGTCGCCTTCCTTGATGCCTGCCTCTTCCACTGTCTCAAGACGCTTCCAGTCAATCTCGCTGATGTGGAGCAGTCCGTCCTTTCCAGGTAGAATCTCAACGAAGCATCCGTAAGGCATGATAGAACGTACTGTTCCGTCATACACCTCACCCACCTCCGGGATGGCAACTATAGCCTTGATCTTGCCAAGGGCTGCGTCGATGCTCTCCTTGTTGGGTGCGCTCACCTGTACCTTGCCCACGCCGTCAATCTCGTCGATGGTGATGGTGGCGCCAGTGTCCTCCTGCATCTGCTGGATAATCTTTCCGCCCGGACCGATAACGGCACCAATGAACTCCTTAGGTATCTCAATCTGTACGATACGTGGTACCTGTGGCTTCATCTCTGCACGTGGCTCGGCAATAGTGTCGGTGATGCAGTTTAGGATGTGCTCACGACCGGCCTTTGCCTGCATAAGGGCTTTCTCGAGAATCTCGAATGACAGACCGTCGCACTTGATGTCCATCTGCGTGGCAGTCAGACCGTCGCGTGTACCGGTAGTCTTGAAGTCCATGTCGCCCAGGTGGTCCTCGTCGCCAAGGATGTCGCTAAGTACGGCATACTTCTCCTCACCGGGGTTCTTGATAAGACCCATTGCGATACCGCTCACAGGCTTCTTCATTGGTACACCTGCGTCCATAAGGGCGAGAGTGCCGGCACATACTGTTGCCATAGAAGAAGAACCGTTTGACTCAAGAATCTGGCTTACGAGACGTACAGTGTAGGGGAAGTCCTCTGGAATCTGACCCTTCAGTCCACGCCATGCCAAGTGACCGTGTCCAATCTCGCGTCGGCCTACTCCACGCTGGGCCTTGGCCTCGCCAGTGCAGAACGGTGGGAAGTTGTAGTGAAGGAGGAAGCGCATGTAGCTCTTGTCGAGCACGTCGTCAACCATCTTCTCGTCGAGCTTCGTGCCGAGAGTACATGTAGTGAGCGACTGAGTCTCGCCACGTGTGAAGATAGAGCTTCCGTGAGGCATTGGCAGTGGGCTGACCTCGCACCAGATGGGGCGGATTTCGTCAGTCTTGCGTCCGTCAAGACGGATGCCTTCGTCGAGGATACAACGACGCATGGCATCGCGCATCACGTCGTGGTAGTAACGCTCCATCATGGCAGCCTTTTCCTCAAGCTCGTCCTCAGTGAGGTCGGCATGGGCGGCATTGTATGCTTCCTTGAATTCGGTGAGGATATTTTCAAAAGCCTTCTGGCGTGCCTGCTTCTCAAGAGCCTGCTTGGTCACGTCATAAGCCTTCTGGTAAAGTTCCTTGTTCATCTGCTCGCGAAGCTCCTCGTCGTTGACCTCGTGGTCATACTCGCGCTTGATGTCCTTGCCAAGCTCCTTGGAGAGCTCAACCTGCATCTCGCACATAGGCTTGATGGCATCCATGGCAGCCTTTAGGGCACCGATCATGTCCTGTTCGGTCACTTCCTTCATCTCGCCTTCCACCATCATGATGTTATCGGCAGAGGCGCCCACCATGATATCCATGTCGGCATCCTTCATCTGGTCGAAAGTGGGGTTGATGACGTATTCGCCATTGATACGTGCTACGCGTACTTCGCTGATAGGACATTCAAAGGGAATGTCGGAGCAAGCCAATGCTGTTGATGCTGCAAATCCGGCAAGAGCGTCGGGCTGGTCAACACCATCGGCAGAGAAAAGCATTACATTTACATACACCTCGGCATGGTAGTTGGAGGGGAACAGCGGGCGGAGAACGCGGTCAACAAGGCGAGATGTGAGAATCTCGTTGTCGCTGGCCTTGCCTTCGCGCTTGGTGAAACCGCCGGGGAAGCGGCCTGCTGCTGCATACTGCTCTCTGTAGTCAACCTGCAGAGGCATGAAATCTGTTCCGGGAACTGCATCCTTTGCGGCACAAACGGTGGCCAAAAGAACGGTGTTG
>JALERP010000006.1 GCA_022764085.1 Prevotella sp. | reverse complement strand
GGAATGATGTGGTTCATGCAGAGGTCGCCGAGCACGCGGCTCTCAATCTGGATTTTCTTGTAATAAGTCTCCCATTTGATTTCGTTGCGCGCTTCAAGTTCGTGGCGATGCATCACGTTCATCTTCTCAAACATATCAACCGAAGCCTCGTCAAGGTAGCGGTCGAAGATGAGCGGGCAGGACGTTTCGCAGTCAAGGCCTCTGCGCTGCGCTTCTTCTTTCCACTCGTCGCTGTAGCCGTTGCCGTCGAAACGAATAGGCTTGCAGGTCTTGATGTCCTCGCGGAGCGTGTCGAGAATGGCGCATACCTTCGATGCTCCGGCGGCGATGCGGGCATCAACGCGGGTCTTGAAGTCGGCCAAAGCCTCTGCTACGGCGGTGTTGAGGGCAATCATTGCGCTGGCGCAGTTGGCAATAGAGCCTACGGCGCGAAACTCAAAGCGGTTGCCCGTGAAGGCGAAGGGAGAGGTGCGGTTGCGGTCGGTGTTGTCGATCATCAACTCGGGAATCTGCGGAATGTCGAGCTTCACGCCGTGCTTGCCCTCCATAGCAAAGAGTTCGTCGGTGGTGGAGTGCTCCACGCGGTCGAGCAGTTCGCTCACCTGCTTGCCGAGGAAGGAGGAGATGATGGCGGGCGGTGCTTCGTTCGCGCCGAGGCGGTGGGCATTGGTGGCACTCATGATGGAAGCCTTCAAGAGGCCGTTGTGGCGATAAACGCCCATGAGGGTTTCCACCACGAAGGTGATGAAGCGGAGCGCGTCTTCGGGAGTCTTTCCCGGGGCGTGGAGGATAATGCCCGTGTCGGTGGTCAGGGACCAGTTGTTGTGCTTGCCCGAACCGTTGATGCCGGCGAAGGGCTTTTCGTGTAGCAGTACGCGGAAGCCGTGCTTACGTGCAACCTTTTTCATCAGCGACATCAGCAGCATGTTGTGATCGACAGCGAGATTACATTCCTCGTATATCGGAGCTAACTCAAACTGGTTGGGAGCCACCTCATTGTGGCGTGTCTTGCAAGGAATAGCAAGTTCAAGAGCTTGTATCTCAAGGTCTTTCATGAAGGCCTGAACGCGGTCGGGGATAGTGCCGAAGTAGTGGTCGTCCATCTGCTGGTTTTTTGCGCTCTCGTGTCCCATAAGTGTGCGACCTGTGAGCATGAGGTCGGGGCGGGCAGAGTAGAGGCCCTCATCAATGAGAAAATACTCCTGCTCCCAACCGAGGTTACATGTCACTTTTTGCACATTGTCGTAGAAGAGCTGGCATACGTCGGTGGCGGCGCGGTCAACGGCATGCAGGGCGCGCAGCAGTGGAGCCTTATAGTCGAGGGCCTCACCGGTGTAGGATATGAAAATGGTGGGGATGCAGAGTGTGTCGTCGATGATAAACACTGGCGACGTGGGGTCCCAGGCTGAATATCCGCGGGCCTCAAAGGTGTTGCGAATGCCGCCGTTGGGGAATGACGATGCGTCAGGCTCCTGCTGCACAAGGAGTTTGCCGCTGAAGTTCTCAACCATACCGCCTTTGCCGTCGTGTTCCACGAAGGCGTCGTGCTTCTCGGCGGTGCCTTCGGTGAGTGGCTGGAACCAGTGGGTGTAGTGTGTCACGCCGTGTTCCATTGCCCATCGTTTCATTCCATCTGCCACGGCATCGGCTATGGACCGGTCGAGTCGTGCTCCGTTGTCGATGACATCGATGAGTTTCTCATATACGTCGGCAGGCAGGTATTTGTACATTTTCTGCCTTGTAAAGACGTATTTCCCGAAGTATTCCGATGGTCTTTCCTCGGGTGTGGGGACATTTACTGCCTTCTTCTTAAAGGCTTCTTCCACCACTTGAAATCTTAAGTTCTCAGACATTTCCTATTTCTTTTTTTTTGTTGTTTGAAGTTTGCTTGTTTATCCCATCCGTGGTCAAAATCAGTCGATAAACCGACGGGTGATGTCACCGTATTCCTCTATGCGCCTGTCGCGCAGGAATGGCCACCAGCGGCGCACATCTTCGCTGTGGTCTATATCCACGCCAACGATGATGCTTTCCTCTTCTACATTTGACGCTTCATAGTAGATTTCTCCTTGAGGACCGGCAACAAATGATGTGCCCCAGAAATGTATGCCCTTGGTGCGCCCCGAGGGGTCAGGCTCATAACCTACACGGTTTACAGCCACTACGGGCAGGCCGTTAGCCACTGCATGACCGCGCTGCACTGTCTGCCAAGCCCTGCGCTGTCGCTCCTGCTCCTCAGGGCTGTCGCTCGACTCATAGCCGATGGCAGTGGGATAGATGAGCAGTTCGGCTCCCTGAAGAGCCATAAGGCGTGCTGCCTCGGGATACCACTGATCCCAACACACCAACACTCCGAGACGACCCACGGAGGTGTCGATGGGATGGAATCCCAAGTCTCCCGGAGTGAAGTAGAACTTCTCGTAGTAGGCAGGGTCGTCGGGGATGTGCATCTTGCGGTATTTGCCGGCGATGCTTCCGTCTTTTTCTATCACCACGGCGGTGTTGTGATACAGGCCTGCGGCACGACGCTCGAAGAGCGATGTCACTATTACCACCCCACACTGCTTGGCTATCTCGCCGTACATCTGGGTGGATGGGCCGGGGATTGGTTCGGCGAGGTCGAAGTTGTCAACATTCTCTTCCTGACAGAAGTAGAGTGAATTGTGCAGTTCCTGTAGCACTACGAGTTCGGCGCCGCGTTTTGCGAGGTCGGCAATACCTTCTGCCAGCCTCAGAATATTTGTCCTCCTGTCAGCCACGTTGTGCTGCTGAAGGAATCCTATCTTAATCTTTCTCATATTTCTCTTTTTTATTATCCACAGATATTATTATTTATTATCCACAGATGTTTTTGTTGTCCACAGATGTTTTTGTTGTCCACAGATTATCACAGATTATCACAGATTTTTTTATAACTTTGTTATAATAATCACAGATTATAATCATCAATCAATCATCAATAATCAATAATCAACCTAATCAGAGCCAAAGGCTCTTAATCTGTGCCAATCTGTGTTAATCTGTGGTCTTAAAAAAACATCTGTGGTCAAAATATCCCATCTGTGATCTAAAAACCTTGAATCAATCAGTGCCCTTCGACTTCACAACAACTCCAGCAGGAAACTGCATGGTGCAGCAGTGGAGAGAACCATGCTGGACAATCAGTGGACGACAGTCGATGCCGATTACCTCGCGGTCGGGGAATGCGTCGGCAATAACTGCGGCAGCCTCGGCGTCGAGGTCGGGCTGGGCGTAGGTGGGATAGAGCACAGCCCCGTTGATGACGAGGAAGTTGGCATAGGTGGCAGGCAGACGCTCTGCTCCATCGGCGGGAGAGTCGAGGAATTGTTCGCCGTCGTAGTAAATCGGTCGTGGAGAGGGCAGGCTGAGCAGACGGTAGCCGCGCCCACTCTTCGTCTGAAGCATACGCAAGTCTTCCTCCATCTTGTGCAGCTGGGCATATTGCTCATCGTTTTCGTCCTCACACCCCATATATAATAAGGTGTCGGCGGGAGCCACGCGCACTAACGTGTCGATATGCCCGTCGGTGTCATCGCCCACAAGGTTTCCGTGGTCAATCCATAGCACACGGTCGGCGGAGAGGCGTTCTTTTAGTTCAGCCTCAATCTGGTCTTGGGTCAGAGGCTGGTTGCGGTTGGGAGCCATCAGGCATCCGGTGGTGGTGAATACCGTTCCCTCGCCGTCGCTCTCTATCGAACCGCCTTCGAGCACGAAGTCGTTGCAGTCGATATATTCGCCGTTCACCACCCCAGAGTCAAAGAGGTTGCGGTTGATGGCGTTGTCGAGCTGCGCCTCAAACTTATCTCCCCATCCGTTGAAGCGGAAGTCGAGCAGTTGATGTCCTGAAAAAGGGTTCTGCTGGTCGCGGTTAACGAGAGTGATGAATCCGTGGTCGCGCGCCCAGGTGTCGTTGGTGTCACATTTCACGAATGTGATGCGCGGTGAGTGGGGCAGAAGCTGCCTCACCTTATTGGGTTCGGGGGTCACGATTACGAGTCGTTCGCGCTTGGCTATTTCTCGTGCCATCTTGACGTAGGTGTCGGTGACTTGGGGCAGGATTGGCTGCCAATCTGTGTTGGAGTGAGGCCATGTGAGCATCACTGCACTCTGTGGTGCCCATTCTGCCGGAAGCACCTTCTTGGTCTTGTCCTTTAGTTCCATATCTTGATATATCAGATAAATATGCTGCAAAATTACACATTTTTTTCCGTTTTCAAGCAGTTTCCGCCCAATTTGTTTGCATAAATGGAATTAAAATGATAAATTTGCGCCCCGAAACGTAAATGGAATACAAAAAATCATGTTGGAAATTAAAAATGCAACGATAAAAATAGGCGAACAGACACTGCTTGGCAGCCTCTCATTCCGAGCTGACGACGGACAGGTGGTGTGCATCACCGGCGAGTCGGGATGCGGAAAGACATCACTGCTCAGGGCTATCCTTGGACTTGTGCCACTGGCTGAGGGACATATCAGCATCGATGGCGAACTGCTCACCCCTGCTGCGGCGGGAGAGTTCAGGAAATACATTGCCTATGTGCCGCAGGACCTTGCCTTGCCCTCGGAGTGGGTGAGGGATATGGTGAAGTTGCCTTTTGAACTGAAGGCAAATGCTGCCACACCTTTCTCCAAGCAGAGACTGATGGAGGAGTGGGGAAAACTGGACCTTGCCCCCGAACTCTACGACAAGAAGGTGAGCGAACTCAGTGGAGGTCAGCGCCAGAGGATTGTCATCTCCTGCGTGGGATTGCTCAAGAAGGCGATAGTGCTTGCCGACGAGCCTACTGCCGCCCTCGACCCGCACACCACGGAGCTCGTGCTGGCATATTTCAAGGCGTTGGCTGCCAACGGTGCCACGGTGATTACCGTCAGCCACGACCCAGCCTTTGCCAATGGTTGCGACAAGAATTTTTTAATTATTAATTAATATGACAATTGACATATCATGGTTCAGCATGGCAGTGGGACTGCTGCTGATGGGAATACCCCTATATATCTTTTGGCGATTTGGCGTCAAACTCGTAAATTCCACCTTGGTGGCAACAGCGAGGATGGTGGTGCAGTTGTATCTCATAGGACTGTATCTCAAGTACCTCTTCCAGTGGAACAGTGCGTGGATAAACCTGCTTTGGGTGTTGGTGATGGTAGTTGTGGCATCGTTCACTGCCACCAACCGCACTCGCCTCAAGAAGCACATCTTCCTTGCCCCCATAGCGGCTGGCTTCTTCGGCTCCGCCTTGGTGGTAGGCCTGTATTTCCTAGCGCTCGTACTTCGCCTCGACCACCCTTTCGACGCCCGCTATTTCATCCCCATCATGGGAATTCTGATGGGCAATATGCTCAGCGTGTCGGTCATAGCCCTCAACAGCTATTTCGACGGTTTGCAGCGTGAGCACCAGCTATACCAGTATCTTCTCGGCAACGGGGCAACCCACATAGAGGCCATCACTCCCTTCATCCGCAAGGCCGTTGAAAAGTCCTTTGCCCCGTGCGTGGCCAATATGGCGGTGATGGGCATAGTCTCCCTGCCAGGCACGATGATAGGCCAGTTGCTCGGCGGTTCGCTCCCCGGAGTTGCCATCAAGTATCAGATGATGATTATCATCATCACCTTTGCCGCATCGATGCTCTCGCTCGCCATCACCCTCTATCTCGCCGACCGCCGCTCATTCGACAAATACGGCAATCTGCGCGAGATTTTCATCCCCCATCCCAAATCATAACGCAATATAGTATGATTAGCAAAAAAAAATAAGAGAGAGACTGAATGAAGGCCGAAAAGCCTCATTCCGTCTCTCTTTATTGATGGTGGGAATTTATAGAATCCACCTTATTTCTCAATCAAGTTCTCCACATTCTTCTTTATAAGGCGCTCGCCCTGGCTGTTGACAATCTTAACGTTGTCGAAGAGGATGTTCTTGGCATATTGCAATTCCGCACCTTTCTCAGATACGAACAAGGAGTTCCTCAGTTGCAGATTGTCGAGAGGCATTTCGGGCAGGCCGTTGAAATAGATGGCACGCTTGGCGCCTTGGCATATGATGTTTGAGATAAACAGGTTGCGGAAACAAGGCGTCTCCTCAGTCACCGTCGGCACTGCGTCGGTTTCCGACGTGCTGTTGTCGGCCTTGCCTGCAACAGGCTTGTTGGCGTAATACAGGTCAAATGTGAAGGCGTCACCTTTGATATCCACCATGTTGATGTTCTCTACGTAGATATTCTCGACTATACCGCCCCTGCCTCGTGTGGATTTTAGGCGAAGACCCGTATCGGTGCCGTTGAAGAGGCAGTTGTTGACATATATGTTTCTTGCACCGCTCGACATCTCCGAGCCAATGACGAAGCCTCCGTGACCGTGAAGCACTGTGCATCCTTCTATCAATACGTTCTGGCATGGCATCTTCCAGTCGCGTCCTTCTTTGTTCTTGCCACTCTTGATGCAGATGGCATCATCGCCCACGTCGAATGTGGAGTTCTTGATTATCACGCGGTTGCAGGATTCCAAGTCCAATCCGTCACCGTTCTGAGCATACCATGGATTGCGTATCGTCACATGGTCAATAGTGACATCCTCGCACTTTAGCGGATGAGTGTTCCATGCGGGGGAATTGCTGAACGTAGCGTCTTTTAGCAGCACACGCTTGCAGGATGTGAACTCCAGCAGCACCGGACGCTGAGTAACCCTGCGCATATCAGGTTTTCCTGGCTTGCCGGCAAGCTCGTCGTCCTTGGCATCGGGATACCATACATTCTTTATTTTTATACCCTTGCCCGAAGTCAGCTCTTTCCATTGTGATTCGGTGAACTTGCCTTTCTTCGACGGTCTCCACGCCTGTCCCTGGGCGTCAAAAGCTCCTGTTCCTGTTATTGCCACGTCATGCTTCTCAAACGCCCACAGTGGAGACATTTTCTTTTGGGCGGTATTGCCCTCATATATTGAAGTTACAATGGGATATTCGTCAAAGTCGGTGGTGAAGAGCACCAATGCTCCCTGCTCAACGTGAAGTTCAGTGCAGTTCTCAAACTGTATAGGTCCGGTAAGCCAGATACCGGCAGGCACCACGAGTTTGCCTCCGCCTTTTTGGGCAAGATGCTTCATAGCCTTGGCGAATGACTCGGTGTTCATGGTACCTCCGTCGCCCACGCCTCCAAAGTCCAAGATGCTTATGGTGTAGTCGGGAATCACGGGTTGTTTCACATCAGGCATGTAAAACGGACATGAACCTTGGGCTTTGATAGACAGTGTGCCACAAACGCACATAATAAATAAAAGGATTAATTGTGTAAAATCAGTTTTCTTCATAATTTGTTTTTTTGTGGGCAAAGATAATGATTATTTATATTATGTGCAACTTATCTCTTGTTTTTAACATATTCTTTAACAATACATGCCCTCATATTGACCAATATCAACAACAGTGGGTATGTAATGACGAATGTCAACAATTGGGGCGTTTTGGGTAAATAGAGGTAGGAAAGTATTGCGGGAATGAAAAAATAGTCGTACCTTTGCACCGTCAAAAGACAAAGAGACATCAGGATAACAAACACAAAGGTGAGCGAGTAAGGCCGCTCCAAGAGATTAGAAAAAAGATTGTTTAATTAAAAATTAGAAAGGGTAACATTATGAGACGTATGATTAACAAACTCGCAGAAAGCAAGAAGTTTAACAAGTACTGCGTCAATGTACTGAAAATGTACAACTACGGAAGAGTGAACATGCCGGTATAATTAACGACAACGGCATAGGACATAAGTAATTAGAGAGAGAGAGGCTGACAGTAGCAGCAAATGCTACGTCGGTCTCTCTCTCTTCACGTTGAATAATGACTTTATATGTTGTATTATGAAAAGTAAGTTTGTATATGCGCTAATTGCGCTGTGCCTTATGGCAGCGGCGGCAGTCAAGGGACTGTCGGGAGAGGGCAGGGATGAACTCAGCGACTCTCCCAAAGGCAAGGTGGAGGCAGGAGCTCCCAGTGAAACAGATATCTCTGTATTGGCAAAAATCGCTGATACTGAGGGGGAAATCATGCTCGTAAGAGTGGGGTACACCACTTCGTACAACCCAAAGACGAAGCAGCCTAACTGGGTGGGATGGCGACTGACAGCCGACCACGTCGATGGTGAATTCCTGCGCAAGGGGATAAAATTCCATGAGGACGAGGATGTACCCGAGCCAAGAGCTAAGGACGAGGACTACCGCGGGTCGGGGTATGACCGTGGACACATGTGTCCTTCGGGCGACAACAAGTGGAGCCAGCAGGCTCAGGAGCAGTCGTTCCTGTTCACGAATATCTGTCCGCAGAACCACGGGTTGAATGCCGGCGACTGGAACGAAATGGAGCAGCAATGCCGTAAGTGGGCTGTGGAAGAAGGGGAATTATATATTGTAAGCGGACCGATATTCTACGGAAGTGCAAGACACAAGAGTATCGGCAAGAACAAGATTCCTGTGCCAGAGGCTTTCTTTAAGGTGGTTCTTTCAATGAAGGGCACTCCGAAGGCTATCGGTTTCATCTACAAGAACCAGGCGGGCAACAGGCCCAAAGGTGATTATGTAAACACCGTGGACGAGGTGGAGCGCATCACGGGAATAGACTTCTTCCCATCTCTGCCCGACGATGTAGAAAACAAGGTGGAAGCCAAGGCAAACATCGACGACTGGATGTGAAAAATATAAAATAAGCTAAAAAAACAATACTTTTCTTTGCCGTTTAGCGAAAAAAGCGTATCTTTGCAAGCTGAAAGCGGCATGTTGTATGCCGAATACAATAACAAAAGCGTAGAAAAGCGTGAAAATAAAGGAAGTGTTGAGCGCCCTTGAACGATTCGCGCCTCTGCCTTTGCAGGAAGACTGGGACAATGCCGGCCTGCAAGTAGGATTAACAGAGGCGGAAGCATCAGGGGCTTTATTGTGCCTTGACGTCAACGAGAAAATCGTTGACGAGGCCATCGTAAAGGGGTGTAATATCATTGTTTCGCATCATCCGTTGTTGTTCCGCGGGTTGAAGCGCATCAGTGGTGAAGACTATGTGCAACGTGTTGTCATAAAGGCGATTAAACATGATATATGTGTCGTGTCGATGCATACCAATATTGACAATGCGCGAGGCGGAGTGAACTTCAAAATGGCAGAGAAATTAAGTCTTGCCAACGTGAGATTCTTCGCCGAAAAAACTGGTGCGGATGCCGGAAGCGGAGTGGTGGGCGAGTTGCCCGAATCCGTATCGTCAGAAGATTTCGTGGCGGCTGTGAAGAAGGCATTCGGAGTGGAATGTGCAATGTGCAACGAACTGCTGAAACGTCCGATAAGGACGGTGGCTATATGCGGAGGGGCAGGGGATTTCCTTTTGCAGCAGGCGATAGCTTTGGGGGCAGACGCGTTCATCACAGGCGAGATGCACTATCACGTCTATTTCGGGCAGGAACAGAAGATTCAGATATGCGTGATCGGGCATTATCAGAGCGAACAATACACATCGGAAATATTTAAATCAATAATCAATGAGGAGTGTGGGGAACTGCCTGTATATCAGGCAGAGACAAACACGAATCCAATAATTTATCTGTAAAAAGAACATGGCAAAGAAAGATCCTATGGATTTGTCGGTGGAAGACAAACTGAAGACACTTTATCAGTTGCAAACCACCCTGTCGGCTATCGACGAGAAAAGGGCACTCAGAGGTGAGTTGCCTTTGGAAGTGGAAGACCTGGAGGACGAGATTGAAGGTCTCACAACACGTATTGACAAGATTCAGAATGAGATTGACGAGTTCCAGCACGCAGTGGTGACGAAGAAAGGTGAAATCCTTGAGGCACAGACAAGCCTGGCTCGCTACAAGGCTCAGTTGGACGAGGTGAAGAACAACCGCGAATACGACACTCTGAGCAAGGAAATCGAGTTCCAAACGCTTGAAATAGAGCTTTGCAACAAGAAAATACGCGAGGCGCAGAACCGTATCAACGAGAAGAACCTCGAAAAGAGCCAGAACATGGAACAGCTTGAAGACCGTCAGAAAGAACTTGAGCTGAAGAAGAGCGAGCTTGACGACATCATGGCTGAGACGCGTGCTGAAGAGGAGCGTCTGAAACTGAAGACACTCGAACTGGAGGCAAAGATTGAGCCGCGCCTGTTGCTTTCATTCCAGCGCATCCGCAAGAATGCACGCAACGGTTTAGGGGTTGTCTATGTGCAGCGTGATGCTTGCGGTGGATGTTTCAACAAGATTCCGCCACAGCGTCAGCTTGACATCAAGATGCACAAGAAAATCATCGTATGCGAGTATTGCGGACGTATCATGATTGACCCAGAGTTGGCCGGCGTGAAGATTGAAAAGACGGGAGTGGAGGATAAAAAGACACGTAAGCGTGCTATCCGCCGAAAGAAAGCTGATGAGGAATAGTATAACACTGGGGGTGTGGGTGTCATGCCTGCTTCCCCAGTTGTTTTTTATGTAAGGATATTTTGATAGTCTGGAATATCCTCAAGGAATAAATATTTTTGGTTGTCATAATCCATACGACAGCAATAATGCTTGATGCCGTTGCTCACCACTAAATAATCCACGTGCAGAAGCATGTTATATACGGTTATCTGGTCGAATACCTTCTGTGTGATGCTTACTGTGGGAGCCTTGTATTCTATGATCATTCGCGGTTTTAAAGAGCGGTCGTAGAGCACACTGTCGCACCTGAGTTTCTTTTTGCCTATGGTAAGCTGAATCTCATTGGCCAGAAGTGCCTGCGGGTAGCCCTTGTGGTCAATAAGATAATGTACGAAATGCTGTCGCACCCATTCCTCGGGTGTGAGCCTCACGAATCTTCGTCTGAGAATATCGAAAATATACGTGTTGCCATCGGCATTCTTGACTTTTATGCCATATTTTGGCAGGTTTAGTTCATACATATATATAATAAGGTGTAAATTATCTATTTCAACTTGATTTTTATGCTTTTTTATTTTGATAATTCGTCCGTTTTAGCTAACTTTGCACGAAAATGACGGGCGGAAGCTGCTTGGCGGCTCATTTTTCGCCTGCAAAATTAATAAATAATTCGCAGAAAACACAATGGCAGAGACAAAAAATGCTACTTTTGACAGTATAATGCACGATTTGAAGCAGAGAAACTACTTGCCCATTTACTATCTGATGGGCGAGGAGTCGTTTTATATCGACAAGATTTCAGACTATATTGCCGAGAATGTGCTTACTCCCGAGGAGCGCGACTTCAATATGACGGTTATGTATGGTACTGATGTGACTGGCAAGGATGTCGTGGAGGTAGCGAGGAGATATCCCATGATGTCGGAGCATCAGGTGGTGATTGTCAAGGAGGCCCAAAAACTGAAGGGGTTGGAACCTCTCGAAAAATATGTCGAAAAACCGTTGGCATCGACTATCCTTGTCTTCTGTCATAAATATGGTGTTGCCGACAGGCGAAAGAAGGTGTATTCAGAAATGGCTAAGGTGGGAGTGGTGTTCGAGAGCAAGAAACTCCGCGACCGTGACCTCATACCGTTTATCGGAAAATACCTTCAGGCGAGGGGTGCGAGCATCGACCCTAAGTCGGAGCAAATCATAGCCGACTCTATAGGACCCGACCTCAACCGACTGACCAGCGAACTCGACAAGGTGCTCATTGCATTGCCTGCCGATGACAAGAGGGTGACTCCCGAAGTGGTGGAAAGGCAAATAGGGGTGAGCAAGGATTTTAATACCTTCGAGCTGCGCGACGCTATAGTAAACCGCAATGTTTATAAGGCAAATCAAATAGCAAATTATTTTGACATAAATCCAAAGGCGGGTAGTTTCTATCAGATTCTCCCGTTGCTCTTTAATTACTTCCAAAACCTGATTATAGCATTTTATTGCCCTCAAAGAGGCAGTCAGGAAGCTGTCGCAAAATGGCTCGATCTTAAATCTCCATGGGCGGCGAAGGATTATATGACAGGAATGAGAAATTACTCGGGAATGAAAGTGATGCAGATAATTTCCAAAATTAGAGAAATTGATGCCAAAAGTAAGGGCATCGACAACCCATATACACCTTCGGGAGAGCTTATGAAAGAGCTAATTTTCTTTATTCTTCACTGAAAAATAGGTCTTTTTGAGGCTGTTTTTAGCTAAAAGGAGTGCTCGGTAAGAGCACTTTTTTATGCCCTTTTCTATCATTATCAGAGCGTTAGATAGGATTTATCCCCTTCAAAACTCGCGTATTTTCGGCTTTTCGGAGACTTATTCGTAATAATCGAAAAACGCATTTTCGCAGTAGTTTTGCCATTGTTTCCAAGTGACAAAATTTAGAGTTAAGGATTGTTTGCATTTCGTTTTCTGAATTTTGATTTTAAAATCCAAATCGACAAGTCGTCAGCTTTGGATTTTAAAATGTAAATTTAGAAACCAAAAGGGTTTGTTTATGTTTTGAGATTTGGGTTTAGAAATCTGAATATTTTAATTTCAAAAGATGAATGAATTATTATACATTGATATTGTTTGTGTTTATATGTCTGTAAACCAACATTTTATAGATATATATTCCAAAAAATAGCCCTTTCAATATACATTTTTTGCCGTTGTATATGAATATTTGATGAGTGGTTATGATATAATTATTATTTATAGTGTTATAAACCAATAAGTTATGTGGAAAATATAAAGTAATTATTTGTAATATATTTGGATGGATTATTCAGATTCGTAAATGTAAATATGGTAAACCGGCGACAAATGGTTTGTAATTATAAAATTTAAATATTCAAATTTAAAGTTTAATTATCTAAATTTTTCTCTCAGTATTTGCATATTCTAAATTTTATGTTTACCTTTGCAAATCGAATAGAAATTTAGTTTTTTCACCCTATAAACATAACAGATTGACAATGAAAGATAGAATCAAGCAGATTATGGACGCTCAGCAGATGAGCCAACAGGCATTCGCCGCCTTCATAGACATGTCAGCCGCTACACTCAGTAGCATCTTCAATGGAAGGACAAAACCGACGTTGGCAATCGTAGAGGCCATCAAAACGAAAATTCCCAACATTAACACCGACTGGCTGATGTTTGGCTCGGGGACAATGTATAAAAGCTCTTCTGAGGCGCCAGCCGTATCTCCCTCCTCTACAAGCTCCAAGACAGAGCCGATGCTCGACTTCGGGTTTGACGAGGGTTCCTCGACTGGAAAAGAATCAAAATCGGAGCCTCAGGTAAAACAGGAAATAAAGGGTGTAAACAATACACCTCGCGAAGTGCCCAAAACGGAAATAAAATTTGTTGACAAACCTCAGAGGCATGTAGTAGAGATAAAGGTGTATTATGATGACTATACCTACGAGAGTTTTTATCCAGCCTCAAATAAATAATTTTGGGGTAAAAGTGATAAAAAGTGGCAATTCATTTGGTATTGTCTATAAATTAGATTAACTTTGCAGCAAAATTGCGAAAGCAAAAATCTTTTTAGTTAAGAGTTAAGAATTAAAAGTAAGAATTAAGAGTTAAGAATTAAGGAATGAAGAAATACGTCCTCGACTTGGAAGTAAGAAGTGTGGAGCGCATCAACGAGAAGTACTCACTGCTGCGCCTTACGCACGAAGAAACATTGCCGGAGATGGTGCCAGGACAGTTTGTGGAGGTAAGGGTTGATGGCTCTCAAAACACATTTTTGCGTCGCCCGATTTCAATAAACTTTGTAGATAGAGAAGCCAATGAACTGTGGCTTCTGGTGGCTGCTATTGGCGACGGAACTCGACATATCGTCAGTGTGAACTCAGGTGACAGGCTTAACTGCGTGCTGCCCTTAGGGCGCGGTTTCACTATGCCTGTGTCAAAATCAGCCAAGGTGCTGCTCGTTGGAGGCGGTGTGGGCGTGGCTCCGCTGCTATATATGGGTGCGGAAATGAAGCGACAAGGCATTGAGCCAACATATCTGTTGGGAGCCAGAAAGGCTGCCGACCTGCTTGAGATGGAATTATTCAAAAAGTACGGGCGCGTGTGCGTGACGACGGAAGACGGTTCGGAGGGCGAAAAAGGCTTTGTGACGAATCATTCTGTGCTTGGCGAGCATTTCGACATGATAGCCACCTGCGGTCCCAAGCCAATGATGGTGAATGTGGCGAAATATGCCGTAAAGGCAGGAGTGGAATGTGAGGCTTCGCTTGAGAATATGATGGCTTGTGGCGTAGGTGCCTGCCTGTGCTGTGTGGAGAAGACCATCGAGGGTAATCTGTGTGTATGTAAGGAAGGACCGGTGTTTAATATTAAGAAACTTTTATGGCATCTCTAAATGTAAATATAAAGGAACTGAAACTGAAGAATCCGGTGATGACAGCATCGGGTACATTCGGATATGGTTTGGAATTTGCCGATTTCGTTCCGTTGGACGGCATCGGAGGTATCATAGTGAAGGGCACGACCCTGAAACCGCGTGAGGGCAACGACTATCCGCGTATGGCAGAGACACCGATGGGTATGCTCAACTGCGTGGGATTGCAGAACAAGGGTGTGGATTATTTCTGTGAGCATATTTATCCGCAGATAAAGGATATCGACACCAATATGATTGTAAACGTCAGCGGATCTTCTCCCGAGGATTATGCTGAATGTGCGGCACGTATTGACGCTTTGGATAAGATTCCAGCCATAGAGCTGAACATATCCTGTCCGAATGTTAGGGATGGAGGTATGGCTTTCGGAGTGACGTGTGCGGGAGCTGCAAGTGTTGTCAAGGCTGTGCGAGAGCGTTATCATAAGACACTTATCGTAAAGCTGTCGCCAAACGTAACAGACATCACAGAGATTGCCCGGGCTGTCGAGGCAGAGGGTGCCGACAGTGTGTCGCTGATAAACACGCTGATGGGGACATCCATCGACATAGAGAAGCGTTGCCGCAGGTTGAGCATAGGGACTGGTGGACTTAGTGGACCTGCCGTTAAGCCGGTGGCAGTGAGAATGGTTTGGCAGGTGGCAAGGGCAGTCAAAATCCCTGTTGTAGGTCTTGGTGGAATCATGACGGCTGAGGATGCCATAGAGTTTATCATGGCGGGAGCTACGGCGATAGAGATTGGCACTGCCAATTTTATTGACCCAACAGTTACAATCAAGGTGAGAGACGGAATCAACTCTTGGCTTGACAACCATGGATGCAAGTCGGTGCAGGAAATCATTGGAGTGGCGGAATGACGGATATGAAACGTTGAAACGCTGAAACGTTGAAACGCTGCAACGCGAATATTGAAAGTATTAAATACATTATTATATATATTATGAGCAACAAGTATATCGCCGTGAGCTATAAGCTCTACACGGTAGAGAATGGAGAGAGAGAATTTGTGGAAGAGGCAACGGCTGAGCGTCCTTTTCAGTTTTTAAGTGGTTTCGGAGTCACACTCGAAGAGTTTGAGAAGCAGGTGGCCGAACTGGCTCCTGGAGCAGACTTCGAGTTTGAACTTGACAAGGACAAGGCGTATGGTGACCGTGAGGCGTCTCGCATACTTGACCTTGACCGCGAGATGTTCTGCATCAACGGACATTTCGACCACGAGAATATATTTGTGGATGCCATTGTGCCATTGCAAAATGAGGATGGCAACAGATTCTACGGCCGTGTTCTCGAAATCACCGATGACAAAGTGAAGATGGACCTCAATCACCCACTTTCTGGCAAGACCCTGTGCTTCTCGGGTAAGGTTATTGAGAGCCGCGAGGCAACCAAGGACGAAATCCAGGGTTTCGTCAACCGCCTGAGCGGTGAGGGCTGCGGTTGCGGCTGTGGCGACTGCGGAGGCGGTTGCGATTGTGGCGATGACCATCACCATTGCGATTGCGGATGCCACTGATAATTAAGAGTTAATAACTCAACTTTCTGAAGTGATAATTCCCAATGTATATGGGGTTTATTTAAACCACAGAGATAAAGAGGAAAAGAGATTTTTGTTTATATAGAGTAGGTCGCAAGCGACGGAGAACACAGAGCCTTCGGGCAGATGAAATCATGCGCAGCCCTCTATGATCTCTAAATGCCTTGGCATTCAGTCTCTTTCCTACGATAAATACTCTTAATCTCTTAAACTCTGTGGTTCAAAATTACTTCCGAAACTTGAGTAGTATATATTAAGGTAAGGTATCTGAGACACGAAGGGGTAAACCTGGAAGTCTCAGATACTTTTTTTGCATAGAGAGGTTAGATAACGAAAAGTATCTGCAACATAAGGTATTCGAAAAAAGAAATCCACAACCGAAATCCACAAAAGAAAAAGTCCCGCAAATCTTTCGATTTGCAGGACTTTATTCTAGCTTTGCGCTTCAGGATGGGCTTGAACCAACGACCCCATGATTAACAGTCATGTGCTCTAACCCACTGAGCTACTGAAGCAGTGTTTTGCGCCTCATTTCTGAATTGCGATGCAAAGGTACGACGAATTTTTGAAACTACCAAACTTTTTTGGGAAAAAATTCGAGAAAATGCAGTATTTAACATAAATTCACTGAAAATCGTGTGTTTTATCGCCTAAATGCAGTAATTTTGCACCCGTAAATCATAAAATATAGAAATGAGAAGATTACTGATGACAATTGCCGTTGTGATGACAGTTTTGGCTTCCGCATCGGCTCAAAGACAGAAAAACCACAATTTTGAGGTGGGTAAGAACTTGGACATATTTAATAATATATACAAGCACCTCGACTTGATGTACGTTGACACCCTCAATCCCAAGGAGGTTATCGGCAATGGTATAACGGCAATGCTGAAGAGCCTTGACCCTTACACCGAGTATTATCCCGAGGACAAAACCAAGGACCTGAAGATGATGCTGACGGGAAAGTATGCCGGCATAGGAGCTATTGTGCGCTATCACCAAAAACTGAAGCGGGTGGTGGTGGAAGAGCCATACGAGGGAATGCCTGCTGCCGAGGTGGGACTGAAGAAGGGTGACATCATCCTAAGTATAGACGACTCGACGATGACGGACAAGACCGTGTCTTATGTCAGTGAGCATCTGAGGGGAGAACCTGGTACCACCTTTGCACTGAAGATAAAGCGTCCGACAACCGGAAAGACAATGACGTTCAAGATTACCCGCAAGAATATCAAGATGCCCGATATCCCATATTATGGTATGCTTGAAGGCAATGTGGGATATATCAACTTCAACCAGTTTACAGACGGTTCGGCGAAGGGAATGCGCAGGGCGTACATTGATTTGAGGGAAAAGGGAGCGACATCGCTCTTGCTCGACTTGCGCTCAAATGGTGGAGGCTCGTTGGCGGAGGCAATAGACATTATCAACATGTGGGTGCCGAAGAATATCACACTCGTTGAAACAAAGGGTAAGCTGAAACAAGCATGCAAGGAATATGAGACAAGGCTTGAGCCTATTGATACCATCATGCCAATCGTTGTGTTGGTGAACGGGGAGACGGCATCGGCAAGCGAGATTACATGCGGTTCGATACAAGACCTCGACCGCGGACTTGTGCTCGGCACGAGGACATACGGCAAGGGACTGGTGCAGGTGCCTATTGACCTTCCGTATAATGGAAACCTAAAGGTGACAACGAGCCACTACTATATACCCAGCGGACGATGTATTCAGGCTGTAAACTATAAACATTCGGCTGGAGGATACAAGGAATACATCCCCGATAGCCTCACGCGCGTATTTTATACAAGGAACGGGCGCGAGGTGAGAGACGGCGGCGGCATCAAGCCCGATATTGAGGTAAGGCCTGATACATTGCCTAACGTGGCCCTGTATCTCGACCGGCTCGACTCGATGGAGGTGCTCTTCGACTATGTGGTTGACTATATCTACAAGCATCCCACTATCGCCCCCGCCAGGGAGTTCCGCCTGAGTGACGCCGATTTCGAGGAATTCAAACAGAGGGTTATAGCAAGCGGTTTCAATTATGACCCCGTGACCGAGAAATCACTTGACGAGCTTGAGAAACTTGCCAAGTTTGAGGGATATTATGAAGACGCCAAGGAAGAGTTTGCCGCCCTTCGCAAGAAACTCAAGCACGACGTGGCAAAGGACATTGAGCATAACAAGGAGACGATAAAGCAGATAATAGAGGGAGACATAGTGGCTGCATACTATTTTCAGGCAGGGGCAATAGAGAACGGACTGCACTATGACACACAGGCAAAGAAAGCCATTGAGATATTGCTCGACAAGGAGGAATATGCCCGATTGTTGTCACCAAAAGAGAAATAATGCGATTTTTATGCAAATTCTTTAAGAAATATTTGGTTGTTCGGGGAAAAGTTCGTACCTTTGCACCCGTTCAGTGGAATGAGGGACTTCTCGAAAGTCCCTCATTTTATTTTAATAATGTGTAATAAGACTTATGATAGAAAGGAACACAGTAAAGACAGTTGTAGAAGAATGGTTGTCTGGTAACGACTATTTTCTCGTCGATGTGACATTCACTCCCGACGACCGTATCGTAGTGGAAATCGACCATGCCGACGGGGTGTGGATTGAGGATTGCGCCGAACTGAGCCGCTTTATGCAGGAGCGTCTTGGCGAGGAACTTGGAGACTATGAACTGGAGGTGGGCTCAGCCGGCATAGGACAGCCCTT
The DNA here is from genome assembly GCA_022764085.1 of Prevotella sp. Classification (GTDB taxonomy): domain Bacteria; phylum Bacteroidota; class Bacteroidia; order Bacteroidales; family Bacteroidaceae; genus Prevotella. Next base: position 11,622 of record JALERP010000006.1, on the reverse strand, counting down.
CAAAGTGGAGCAGCAATATGTAAACCATATCGGCAAGGATGTGGAGGTGCTCGACGCCGAGGGCAAGAAGGTGCAGGGAGTGCTCAAGCAGGTGGAAGGCCGCAACTTCGTGGTGACTGTCAAGGAGAAGCAGAAGCTCGAGGGCAAGAAACGCCCGCAGCTTGTAGAGGTTGACAAGACCTATAATATGGACAATATAAAATATACAAAATACTTATTAAGTTTCAAGTAAAGAAAAACTATGGCAAAGAAAGAAGAGCTGGGTCCGAGCATGATAGAGACCTTCCAGGAGTTCAAGGAGACCAAAAACATCGACCGCACCACGCTTGTCAGCGTTCTTGAGGAAAGCTTCCGCAACGTGATAGCCAAGATATTCGGCAGCGACGAGAACTTTGACGTCATCGTCAACCCGGACAAGGGTGACTTTGAGATTCACCGCAACCGTATCGTTGTTGCCAACGGTGAGGTGCAGGATGAAAACAAGGAGATATCACTCAAGGATGCCCAAAAGATAGAGCCTGACTATGAAATTGGCGAGGAGGTGAGTGAAGAGGTGAACTTCAGCAAGTTCGGTCGCCGAGCAATCCTTAATCTGAGACAGACATTGGCCTCGAAGATACTCGAACTGGAGCACGACTCTCTTTATAACAAGTATAAGGACCGTGTAGGCCAGGTGATGAGCGCAGAGGTTTATCAGGTGTGGAAGCGCGAGGTGCTGCTCGTGGATGACGAGGGCAACGAACTCCATCTGCCCAAAAGCGAGCAGATTCCCGGTGACAACTACCGTAAGGGCGAGACAGTGAAGGCTGTGATCTTGCGTGTTGACAATGAGAACAACAACCCACGCATCATTCTTAGCCGTACTGCCCCGGTGTTCTTGGAAAGACTGCTTGAAGCTGAAGTGCCTGAGATTGCCGACGGACTGATTACCATACGCCGTGTTGCCCGTATGCCGGGAGACCGTGCCAAGGTGGCAGTGGAAAGCTATGATGACCGCATCGACCCCGTTGGAGCCTGCGTAGGTGTAAAGGGAAGCCGTGTGCATGGTATTGTGCATGAGCTTTGCAACGAGAATATCGACGTAATCAACTATAGCAACAATGTACAGCTGTTCATCCAGCGTGCACTTAGCCCTGCCAAGGTGACAAGCATCACGCTTGACGAGGAAAACCACAAGGCAGAGGTGTATCTCCAGCCAGAGGAGGTGTCGCTTGCCATCGGTCGTGGCGGTATGAACATCAAGTTGGCAAGTATGTTGACTGAATACACTATCGACGTCTTCCGTGTGGTAAATGAGGGTGAGGTTGACGAGGATATCTATCTCGACGAGTTCTCCGACGAGATTGACCAGTGGGTTATAGATGCCATCAAGGCTATCGGTCTTGACACTGCAAAGGCAGTGCTCAACGCTCCGCGAGAAATGCTTATCGAGAAGGCCGACCTTGAGGAGGAGACCGTGGATAATGTCCTCGCAGTGCTGAGGGCTGAGTTTGAGCAGTAGGCTACATTCAAGTGTGAATGTACTCTGAGTAATGTTTTTAATTTTTAATTTCTAATTTTTAATATAATAAGAATCGTGAGCATCAGATTAAATAAAGTATTGACTGAATTGAATATAGGACTTCAAACGGCAGTTGATTTCCTGAAAAATAAAAGAAGTCTGGGCGAGATTAGGGATGACGCCAATCTCAGCACCAAGATTTCCGATGAGCAGTATCATGCTCTCGTTGCCCAGTTTAAGGGTGACAAAGACATAAAAAACGAGGCAGAGAAGATGTTCGCCAAGAAAGGTAAGGACAAAAAATCCGACAAGAAGGTGACATCTGCCAACAACTTGGTGACACAAGTGCAGAAGTTCAAGCCTGTCGGGAAAATAGATCTCGACACTGTGGGTAAGCCCCAGGTCGCCAAGCAATCTGCTGCTCAGGACAACCAAGCTGCGCAGAAGACTGCTGCCGTCAGTCCGTCTGCCGAAAGCAAGCCTGCTGTTGAGACTTCGGAAACAAAGACGGTTGCTCAGGCTGAAGTGCATACTGAAGCTCCTGAGAAGCCCGTTGAAAAAACTGCTTCAGAGCCTAAGCCAAATACTGCACCTGATTCTAAGGCAGAGGAGACCCCAAAGCCAAAGCCGGAGCCAAAGCCGGAGGTAAGGGCAGAACAGAAGAAAGAGGAGAATAACAATGCTCCCAAAGCTGAACAGCAAAAGCCTGTGCAGCAGGACAAACCTGCTCAGAAACCGGAAGAAGCCGCTCCTGGCCAGCAGACGGAGGAGGGTACAAAGATATTCACTCTCAAGAGCGAGAAGAAACTTGCACCGAAGGTGAATGTGCTTGGAAAGATTGACCTCTCTGCACTCAACCAGAGCACTCGTCCGAAGAAAAAATCAAAGGAGGAGCGCAGGAAGGAGCGTGAGGAGAAGGCTGCACAGATGCATGGCGAGAAGAAAAAGCGCCAGCGCATAAACAAGGAGCGTGTGGATATTGAGGCTGCTGCCAACGAAAACAATGGCGGCTCGAAAAAGAAGAAGAACAAGGGTAATAACCAGAACAAGAACAGGAACGAAAACGATAACAAAAACGATAACAGGAACAACGGTAATAATGGCGCTGGAAAGAAGAACAAGAAAAACCGTCAGCAGCCGAAACCGCTTGAGGTGAATGAGGAAGACGTGGCACGCCAGGTAAAGGAGACATTGGCACGTCTTACCAACAAGAACCAAAACAAGAAGGGCGCAAAGTACCGTCGTGAGAAGCGAGAGGCTGTGCAGGAGCGCCTGAACGAGGAGATGCAGGAGCAGGCAGCAGAGAGCAAGACACTGAAACTTACGGAGTTTGTGACCGTAAGCGAGCTTGCAACGATGATGAATGTGCCTGTAAACAAGGTTATCGGTACTTGTATGAGTGTTGGTATTATGGTGTCTATCAACCAGCGTCTCGATGCCGAGACAATCAACCTCGTAGCAGATGAGTTCGGATTCTCTACTGAGTACGTAAGTGCAGAGGTTAGCGAGGCTATTCAGGAGGCAGAGGATGATGAGAACGACCTCGTTCCCCGTGCTCCAATTGTAACAGTGATGGGACATGTTGACCATGGTAAGACATCTCTGCTCGACTATGTGCGCAAGACTAACGTCATTGCCGGTGAGGCAGGCGGTATTACCCAGCATATCGGAGCATACAACGTGAAGTTGAGCGACGGACGTCGCATCACGTTCCTCGATACTCCCGGACACGAGGCGTTTACTGCCATGCGTGCCCGTGGAACACAGGTCACCGACATTGCCATCATCATCATTGCTGCCGACGACTCGATAATGCCTACCACCAAGGAGGCTATCGCTCATGCTCAGGCTGCTAATGTGCCTATGGTGTTCGCCATCAACAAGATAGACAAGCCGGGAGCCAATCCCGACAAGATACGCGAGGACTTGGCCAACATGAATCTCCTTGTGGAGGAGTGGGGAGGTAAGTACCAGTGTCAGGAAATCTCAGCCAAAAAGGGTATCGGAGTGCATGAACTGATGGAGAAGGTGCTGCTTGAGGCGGAGATGCTCGACCTCAAGGCAAACCCCAACCGTAAGGCTACCGGTTCGGTTATAGAGTCTTCACTCGACAAGGGTCGCGGATATACCTCCACAGTGCTCGTAAGCAACGGAACCCTGAAGCAGGGTGATATCGTTATCGCAGGTACTGCTTGGGGACGTATCAAGGCTATGTTCAACGAGCGCAACCAGCGCGTTGAGAAGGCTGCTCCATCAGAGCCGGTTAGTATTCTCGGTCTTAACGGTGCACCACAGGCAGGTGACTCGTTCCATATCATGGAGACGGAGCAGGAGGCTAAGGATATTGCCAACAAGCGCACACAATTGCAGCGCGAGCAGAGCCTGCGAACTGCCACAACACTGTCGCTCGAGGAGATTGCACACCGTGTGGCCCTCGGTGAGTTCCATGAGCTCAACCTCGTGGTTAAGGCTGACACCCAGGGTTCTGTGGAAGCTCTGTCTGACTCCTTCATCAAGATGTCAACAGAGAAGGTGCAGGTGAATGTGATTATGAAGGCAGTAGGTCAGATCTCAGAGAACGACGTTATGCTTGCCTCTACTGCACAGAACGGTATGATTGTGGGATTCCAGGTTCGCCCGTCGGCAGATGCCAAGCGACTGGCAGAGCGCGAGGGTGTGGAAATCAATACATACTCAGTGATTTACGATGCCATCGACGATATACACTCCGCTATGGAGGGAATGTTGGAGAAGGTGAAGAAAGAGGTGGCTACAGCTCAGGTGGAAGTGCGCGAAGTATATCGCATTTCAAAGGTGGGAACCGTTGCCGGAGCATTCGTTACCGAAGGAAAGGTTCACCGCTCTGACAAGGCACGCCTCATTCGCGACGGTATCGTGGTCTTCACGGGTGCCATCAATGCTCTCAAGCGTTATAAGGATGACGTAAAGGAGGTTGCCGCCAACTTCGAGTGTGGTATCTCGCTTGTCAACTACAATGACATCCAGCAGGGTGATATCCTTGAGACATTCACTGAGATTGAAGTGGAGCAGAAGTTGTAATTTTAAGTTGACAAGTGGGCAACAAGTTGACGAGTGAACAAGTTGACTATCAACTCGTCAACTCGTCAACTTGTCAACTTGTTAACTAAAAAAATATGACAGACAAAAACGCTTTTGTGCGTCAGGTGGCGGAACAGAAATATGAGTACGGTTTCACTACCGACGTGCATACAGAAATAATAGAAAAAGGTCTGAATGAGGATGTAGTCAGGTTAATATCCGCCAAGAAAGGTGAGCCGCAGTGGATGCTTGACTTCCGATTGAAGGCTTTCCGCCACTGGGTGACTATGAAGGAACCAAAGTGGGGACATGTGCATGTGCCTGAAATCGACTATCAGGCCATATCTTACTATGCCGACCCATTGGCACAGAAGAAGAAACAGGAGAACAAGGAGATAGATCCGGAACTGATGAAGACGTTCGACAAGCTGGGCATTCCCCTTGAGGAACGTCTTGCGCTCAGCGGTACAGCCGTGGATGCAATTATGGACTCAGTGTCGGTGAAGACCACCTTCAAGGAGAAACTAGCCGAGAAGGGTATCATCTTCTGCTCGATAGGCGATGCTGTGAAGGATTATCCTGACCTCGTCAAGGAATATCTTGGTACTGTGGTGCCTTATCGCGACAATTTCTTTGCCGCCCTCAACAGTGCGGTGTTCAGCGACGGCTCGTTTGTATATATTCCCAAGGGTGTGCGTTGCCCGATGGAACTGAGTAGCTATTTCCGTATCAATGCCCGTAATACGGGACAGTTTGAGCGCACGCTCATCATTGCCGATGATGACTCGTATGTGTCCTATCTTGAGGGATGTACGGCTCCAATGCGCGACGAGAACCAGCTTCATGCCGCTATCGTCGAGATTATCGTCAATGACAATGCCGAAGTGAAGTATTCCACAGTGCAAAACTGGTATCCAGGCGACGAGAACGGAAAGGGTGGAGTGCTTAACCTTGTCACCAAGCGTGGCGACCTGCGCGGCAACAATAGTAAGTTGTCGTGGACACAGGTGGAGACTGGTTCTGCCATCACATGGAAATATCCTTCGTGCGTGCTCCGTGGCGACAACTCGGTGGCTGAGTTCTACAGTGTCGCTGTCACCAACAACTATCAGGAGGCAGACACCGGCACGAAGATGATTCATATCGGCAAGAACACCAAGAGCACGATTATTTCCAAGGGTATATCAGCAGGACATAGCCAAAACTCATATAGAGGTTTGGTCAGGGCTACGGCATCGGCCGATAACGCACGCAACTACTCGTCGTGCGACTCACTGCTCTTGGGCAGCGATTGCGGTGCGCATACCTTCCCGTATATGGATATTCACAACGATACGGCTATCGTGGAGCATGAGGCTACAACGAGCAAGATCAGTGAGGACCAGCTCTTCTACTGTAACCAGCGTGGTATTCCTACAGAACAGGCTGTCGGACTTATTGTCAATGGATATGCCAAGCAGGTGCTCAACAAACTGCCGATGGAGTTTGCTGTCGAGGCGCAGAAGTTGCTCAGCGTGTCGCTTGAGGGAACGGTGGGGTAAGAATGAAGAATTAAGAATTAAGAATTAAGAATGGCTGCGCAAACCGAACGCAGAGCCGAGCTCGCTCGAGCTATGCTGAGGTGAAGCCAGCCATCGACGAAGTCAATTAAGGTTTTATGTTAGAAGTTAAGGATTTACATGCCAAGATAGGCAATAAGGAGATATTGAAAGGTATAAACCTCACCATCAAGGATGGCGAGACTCATGCTATCATGGGACCTAATGGTTCGGGAAAGTCAACACTCAGTGCTGTGCTCGTGGGAAATCCGCTTTACGAGGTGACAGGAGGAACAGCTGTGTTCAACGGCAAGGACCTGCTTGCCATGAAACCCGAAGACCGTGCACACGAGGGACTCTTCCTGTCGTTCCAGTATCCCGTGGAGATTCCCGGTGTATCGATGACCAACTTCATGCGTGCCGCTATCAATGAGAAACGCAAGTATGAGGGCAAGGAACCGATGAATGCCGCCGATTTCCTCAAGCTGATGCGTGAGAAAAGGGCAATCGTCGAACTTGACTCCAAACTTGCCAACCGCTCGGTGAACGAGGGATTCTCAGGCGGTGAGAAAAAGCGCAACGAGATTTTCCAGATGGCTATGCTCGAACCGAAACTCTCTATCCTCGACGAAACCGACTCAGGTCTCGACGTGGATGCCATGCGTATCGTGGCGGAGGGTGTCAACAAGCTTGCCACTCCTCAAACCAGTTGCATTGTCATCACACACTACGACCGACTCCTTGAGATGATCAAGCCCGATGTGGTGCATGTGCTATACAAGGGACGCATCGTCAAAACCGCCGGACCTGAACTCGCCAAGGAGATTCAGGAAAGAGGTTACGACTGGATCAAGGAGGAAATGAAGAGTGAAGAATGAAGGGTGAAGAATGAAAAATCAATATATAGAATTATACGACGAATGTCGCGAGATGATTTGCAGTCATAGCGCTGAGGTGATGAACGCCGTGCGCGATGAGGCTTACGAGAACTTCAAGGGTCAGGGATTTCCTACAAAGAAAGTGGAGAGGTATAAATATACTGACATTGAGAAGCTCTTCGAACCCAACTATGGCTTGAATCTTAATCGGCTCGACATTCCAGTCAACCCATACGACGCATTCCGTTGCGACGTGCCAAATCTAAGCACATCCCTCTATTTCGTGGTCAACGATGCCTTTTACAAAAAAATAGAACCAAAGGCCTTGTTGCCAGAGGGCGTAATCGTAGATTCCCTAAAGAATCAAGCTGAGAAGAATCCAGATTTAATAGCAAAATACTATTCTAAGCTCGCCAAGACCGATGAGGATGCAGTAACTGCTCTTAATACTATGCTTGCACAGGACGGTTTGTTTGTATATGTGCCGAGGAATGTAGTAGTTGATAGAGCTGTACAAGTGATAAATATCCTGCGCTCTGACGTTGACCTTATGGTGAACCGCAGGGTACTTATTGTTGTTGAGGAGGGAGCTGAAGTAAAACTGCTTTTCTGTGACCATGCCGCTGATAACCGTAATTTCCTTGCCACTCAGGTGATTGAGGCTTACGTGGGACGTAATGCGTCGCTCGACCTGTATTGTCTTGAAGAGACACATGCCAAAAACGTTCGTGTCAGCAATCTATATATAGACCAGGAGGCTGACTCACGGGTCAATCACAATGTCATCACCCTACACAATGGAGTGACGCGCAACCGTGTCGATCTCTCGCTCAGCGGCGAGGGTGCCGAGTGTGTGCTCAATGGATGCGTCATTGCCGATAAGGAGCAACATGTTGATAACAATACGGTTATCGACCATAAGGTGGCTCACTGTACAAGCAGTCAACTATATAAATATGTGCTCGACGAGAAGGCCACCGGTGCATTCGCCGGTAGAGTGCTCGTGCGCCACGGTGCACAGAAAACCTCGTCGGAGATGCGCAACCAGAATATCTGTGCCACACGCGAGGCAAGGATGTTCACCCAACCCATGCTCGAGATTTATGCCGATGATGTGAAATGCAGTCATGGTTCCACCGTCGGTCAGCTCAACGATGCCGCCATGTTCTATATGCGTCAGCGAGGCATATCCGAGAAGGAGGCAAAGCTCCTGCTCGAATTTGCATTCGTCAATGAGGTGATTGACACCATAAAGCTTGAGCCCCTTCGTGATCGTCTGCATCATCTCGTCGAAAAGCGGTTCCGTGGCGAATTGAGCAAGTGCGAGGGTTGCAAGTTATGTAAATAATTTAAGAAGACTATATAGATGGGGTATGTGGCAAGTTAAGAAAATTCAATGACGGTAAATTGTTTTAAATAAAATATTATTCTATGAGACAAGGTGCATATCTCATTATAATAATTTTGATGATAGTATTGTGTAGATGCAACCGTCATCAACTATTTTCATCTTCGCTTGACCGTGCTGATAGTTTGTTGAGAACAAATCCAGATAGTGCATTCTATGTTTTACAGAATATGGGAAAAGACATTGAAGAAGCAAGTAAACCGTTGCGTATGAGGTATTTGTTATTGTGGGCACAGAGTAGAAATAAGACATTTTTGCCATTACCCTCGCGAGACACTTTGCAAACGTTGTTAGACTATTACGACGACGATGATAACAATCGTATGACAGCCTTATATATGATGGGATGCTTATATCGTGATAGTAACAATGTGTATAAGACTTTGCAATACCTCAGTGATGCAGCTGTTATTGCAGATACCACTGACTCCAATTGTGATTTCTACACTTTGAGCCGTATTTACAGCCAAATGTCTGCGTTGTTTCATCGACAGAAAGCTCCACGTTTTGAACTTGAATACAGCAAGTTGGCAGAACGTATGGCATGGAAAGCAAAAGACACACTTGGCGCAGTAACAGAGGTACGCTTTCGCTCATGGGCATATCAGATGTTAAATGATACCGACTCGGTGTATCTCATATGTAAGAGGGCTGAAAGAGTTTATAGTTATATGGGACTTGACAAAGAAGCTGCTAGAACAATGCCATCACTAATTGACATTTATCTAAGTCGTGATAGTCTGCTCCAGGCAAAAGCAGCCATAGATAGATATGAAAAATTTTCTGGTTTTTTTAATGGAAAAAATGAGATACGTCGTGGCTTAGAAAACTATTATGGACTTAAGGGTAGATATTATTTTCAGATTGGCATTATAGATTCTGCAATGTTTTTTTATCGCAAGATGCTATGTTATCCGGACAAGATAAACAATTTGAAAGATGGCTATAATGGACTTGTTGATATTTTCCGCAATCAAGGTAATAAAGACTCTTTGGCAAAATACTCCAATTTGGCCTCAATTGTTGCCGATAGCATAAAGAGATTGTATTCACCAGAGAATTTGGCATTATCACACACTAATTATTATGCTGATCGTAGTAATGAGATGGCAATTAATAGCAGAGCGGATAAACTTATTTATGCGTGGGGAATTTTTATCGCATTTTTATTATTTTTAGCCATAGGATATATAATATTTCGTTTCTATCGTAATAAACTGAATGCACATCAAAAGGTAATTAATACAGAGAAACGGCAGATAAAACTATTGGAAGAGCGATGCGCAAAGGCAAAAACCGAATACAAGACAATGGCAAATAAATATAATCAAGACCTTAAAATTAAAACAGATGAAATATCGGAATTGGAGAGAATGATATACGTAATTCAGAAAAGGATGGAGATACAAAGCGAAGATAATACGACACTTCTTGCCAATACAGATAGTCTAAATTTGCAGCTTAAAGCTCTTCTGACAAAGTTAAATAAAGATTCACACAAAGCAAGAGCTGCTACAAAGGAGGATTTACTTAAACTCCGATATTTGACTTCAGAGTGTGCCCCGGAATTCTTTAACCACATTTCATCGCCCCAATATGATTTATCCGATCGTGAAATTTTAATTTGTACATTTATACGATATGACTTTAAGCCAGCAGAGATCTCTATAATGTTGGGAGTTTCTCCTCAGATTACGTCAAATCTTAGGGCTCGTATAAATATGAGGCTTTTCGGAATCTCAGGTACTCGCCATCTTGACGATAATATTAAAAAGCTAAAATCGTATGGTGTGTAAAATGTGTAAAAGGGATTTAACTTTTTGAAAATCAGGTAATCCTACAAATTACTAATCTTGTACTGTGTAAAATATGTAATCCAAAAATTTTCTCTTTGGTTTCTTTTGTTGTACTTTTGCACAAAAATACAATTTAAATAATAAGAGAAATATGAAAAAGGTAATTTTAGCAATTTGCATATTCTGTTTTACAGTATGCGTCGTGTCAGCAGCATCAATTGAAGGAACCGAATTGATATTCGGTGTGTGTTTTGATGAATCGGATATATTTCCTGATAAACCGCGCACTCCAATAAAACGTCCAACTGCGTACTTAATGAATCATACATTGTATATATATGATTGTGAGGGTTGTATGCTGCGAATATTAAAGAATAATGAGGTTATATATTCCATTGTGATTAATTCGGATATGGTTGAACTACCAGAATCACTTACGGGACTCTATGAATTACAAGTGGTGAGAGGTGAAATTCGTTTTTGGACTGAAATAGAGCAATATTAATATAAGGAGTTATTGTTCACGAAATATATTAAATAGATTTAGTCGCGTATTTAAATGTAATTATGAGATGAAAACAAGGGAATGTCCATATTGTCATAAAAAGGTGTCAATAAGTAATTGTTTTAAGTATATAATACGAGGAACAAAATATTCTACAACATGTAATCATTGTGAGCACGAAATATGGTTGGAAAAAGAGCCTCTGCCATTTACGTATTGTGTAGTAGTAGGTTTTTTAATAATATACATACCATTACAGTTCTGTATATATTATTTGCATATGGATTTCATAAATTCTGTAATATATTGTATGCCGTTGGCGGTAATTGCAGAAATAACATCCATAATACTTACAATGAATAGAATATATTTCAAGAAATAAAATATCTAATTGCATTTCGCTATATAATTATTAAAAATTACAGTTATGAAAAAGATTAAGAATTTGATGACATTAGCAGCTATATGCGCAATGTCATTCGGAACAGCTTTTGCTGTTAGTGAGAAGCAGTCAAATGTAAGTATTCGGTGAACCGTGTATTGCCCATCTCATAAAAAGTCAGTACCTTTGCCGCAAATTTTTGACTCATTAAGTATTTGCGACAATGTACAACAAGAAACAGAACGAGAAGCCTCTGTTCGCAGAGGTGAAGCCTTGCGACGACGAAGTTCGTCAGCAAGCAACAAACAAGGATTATAAACAACAACAACGTGATCAGCGCATTCCTTATATTAAGCTGACCTACCCCAATGGTGTTACACTCAACGTGCCTTCTACCATCGACATCAAGATGCTAGAACAGTATATCCGCATAAAAGTGTAGGCCATGGCGAAAATCTGTCAATTACATGCAGACCTCAAATACTACCTGTGCATGCAGCCAGTTGATATGCGTAAGCAGTTCCAGGGGCTGCAGGGCATAGTGAATGAGGAAT
>JALERP010000138.1 GCA_022764085.1 Prevotella sp. | reverse complement strand
ATTAGGAATTAGGAATGAGGGATTAGGAATTAGGAATGAGGGATTAGGAATTAGGAATGAAAGTAATAGAAAGACAAATAATCGGAAAGAATCCAAAGAAAAAGCCAGAGGACGGAATCGTCGTAACCGATAACTTTATTGCCGTAATTGACGGCAGCACGAGTAAGGCTACAGAGAGAGTATCGCGCTGGTACTCCAATGGACGTCTTTGTATGAAGGTCATATCACGCTTCATCCGCAAGGCTCCCGCCAATATCACGGTAGATGCATTCCTCAAGGGAGTCACAGAGGCAGTGCGCAAGAAGTACTCTTCAAAGCGCATAGACTTCTATGCCGAACATCCCGAGGAGCGCATCACGGCATCGTGCATAGTCTATAGCCGTCTGCAACGCCAGTTATGGATTATTGGCGACTGCCAATGTCTTGTGGGAAAATCAGGATGTAAGGACGATGAATACGAGTTCTTCGACAATCCCAAGCCTTACGAGTCTGTTCTTGCCAATGCAAGGGCGGAAGTGGCGCGCAAGCTGTTGGATAGCGGTGAAGTAACTACGGAAAGCCTAAGACGTGACGATGTAGCGAGAGCCTCGGTAATACCTCAGATGATTGAGTCGATGAAGCGTCAGAACATTGACTATTCGGTGGTTGACGGCTTCAAGATACCACGCCAGAAGGTGAAGGTCTTTACTTTCGACTTTGAGCCATGGACTATAGTCATGGCTTCCGACGGTTACCCAATACTCCGCCCCACCCTTTCTGCATCAGAGTCAGCCCTTGCCGAACAGTGCGAGAAAGACCCGCTAAACATCGGTCTGAACCCATCATCACACTTTATGGCCACAAAAGCCTTTGCCGAGGGCTTTACATCCTTCGATGACCGAACATACATACGATTCACTATTTAACACAAAGCAAAAGAACATGGAGTCATTTACTCTAAACTTAAAAAATTATTCAAAGAAGCTTATCGAGGCTCTTTCAAGGACATTCGACCAGGCAAAGCAATTCAGGTATGAGTTTATCACACCTGAGATGTTGCTTTACAACATAGTAACACAACCCGAGTTTATAAAGTTTTGCCGTAGTAAAAATATCGACCAAAAGGCTATTGTGAACATATTGGAAAATCATAACTCCGAACAAGAAACCCTTCCTCCTGAAAGTGAAAACGAGAGTATGGTGTCAAGCCAGATGTTCAAATTAGTTGCCATAATCAATCAGGAGGCTAAATTAAGGAGAAAGTTCCTTAGAACAAATAAAGAAAGCTCTTTCATTTCAGAAACGCTAAGTGTGGTTGACATAGTTTTCTACATCACAAAACTCGACAACTCCTTAGCTAAAGAAGTCATTCTCCGGTTTTTGGGTGAATCACCAGAAAAGTGGGTAGCAGAATTGTTCAACTTCTATGAGGAGGATATTTCCGAACTGATAGAAAGTAAGAAACTTATGGAACATCGTCTTGAAGGCTCTGACGAAATGCCAGTTGAAGCCAATCCAACAACCGAAACACCAGTTGTCCCTCCTATTCATAAAACTGATAATTTATGGAGACAGTTTGTTACATGCATAACAGACCAGGATTTATTTTCCCATGAAATAATCGGACGTGAGAAAGAACTCTCACGTATTATGCGTATTTTGATACGCAAGGACAAGAACAATCCCCTTTTATTGGGAGAACCGGGAGTGGGAAAGACATCTTTGGTTTACGGACTGGCAAGGTTGCTCACAAGAAATGAAGCTATCTATGATCTCCACAACACAAGAATTTATACCCTTGATATGGGAAAGATTGTTGCGGGCACCAATATGCACGGCGAATTTGAGAAGAGGATGAAATGCGTGCTCGAAGGCATAAGCAACGAGAGTAGAAGCATCCTGTTTATTGACGATATGCATCTCTTGGCAGAAATTGGAGGCAATAATAGCACAATGAACGCAGCCGATCTTGTAATCCCCTATATCGAAGCCGGCAAGGTGAAAATTATAGGCACCACCACGTATAGCCAATACAAAAGGACCATTGCAAATAAAAAAGCATTGGAAAGGCATTTGGGGATAATTGAAATAAAGGAACCGGAAGTGGAGGAAGCAATAAAGATGGTATGGAAGGTCATATATCGTTATGAAGTTCACCATAAGGTGAATTACAATGAGGAGGCTGTCAGGTATGCTGTGGAACAGAGCCACGCTCTGATAACCGACCGCTTCCTGCCCGACAAGGCTTTTGACATTCTCGACGAAGCAGGCGCATATCGCCAGCAACACCCGTTGCTCAACAAGCAGGGTATGCCCAAGCGTTTCAGGTATCAGTATATCGACAAGGAATTGGTAAAGATTATTCTTGCCGATGTGTGCCGTATTGACGCCAAGCTGCTTTCCGATAATCGCAATGACGAACTGCGTGACCTCGACAAGCGTGTCTGTAACGAGATTTATGGACAGGACGAGGCCGTAAGGCAGGTGGTGCACTCTGTTTTTATGTCGAAGGCGGGACTCAACGAGCCAGACAAGCCCATAGCCTCCCTGTTGTTCGTGGGACCAACGGGAGTAGGAAAGACTGAGTTGTGCAAGGTACTCGCAAAGGAACTCGGCATAAAACTTCTAAGGTTCGACATGAGCGAATACACGGAGAAACACACCATATCCAAGTTTATAGGCTCACCTGCCGGATATGTAGGTTACGAGGACGGCGGGCTTCTCACCGACGCAATCCGCAGGACACCCAACTGCGTGCTGCTGCTCGACGAAATCGAGAAGGCACACCCCGACATATACAATATCCTGCTGCAGGTGATGGACTATGCGAACCTCACTGACAACAAGGGAAACAGGGCCGACTTCAAGAACGTGATTATTGTGATGACTTCCAACGCCGGGGCGCAGTTCGCCAATCAGGCATCCATCGGATTCACCGGAGGAGAGAGCAAGGGCAAAGCTATGCTCAACACTGTGAAGAAGACATTCAAGCCAGAGTTTCTCAACAGGTTATCGGGCACGGTGTTATTCAATGAAATGGACATCACTATGGCATCTATGATCCTTGACAAGAAATTGCGCCAGCTTGCAAAGCGACTTGAGGCAAAAGCCGTTACTTTCACGCTCGACGAGGATGTGCGCCAGTTCCTGCTCTCAAAGGGCTTCACCAAGCAATATGGCGCACGCGAGATGGACAGGGTCATCAGCCGCTACCTCTCGTCTCTGTTTATTGATGAGATACTCTTTGGCAAACTAAGGGATGGAGGAAAAGCCATTATCACACTCAGGGACGGCATACCTGCCATGATAATTGAAAAAAAATCCAAGTAATAATTAAATCAATTCATTTATGAAAAAAATTCTCAACATCGCCATCGCACTTTTGTTCTGCCTTAGCTGCAGTATCACAAAGGCACAGAGTCAGGCTGACAACCAAATGAAAATGGCAAGGGAAGCACTGGCCAAAAAGGAATACACCACGGCACGCAGCCTGTTCCTGAACGCTTTCAACGGTTTTGCCGCAAGTGCACAATACGAAAAGGCCACTGAGTGTGCCGTGCATACATCAGCCCTATACCATCGGGAGAACTTCTACAAGGAGGCCTTCGATGTTTTGAGAAGTGCCGAGCAACAGATTCTGATCTGCGAGCAGAACACCAATCGCCCGCATCCTGAACTACGCTATCTAACCACTAAGGAACGACTGCAGATGTACACCAAAATGCGAAAGGCGGCAAATGCGAAGGAACAGCTTGCAAGACTTCAGGACCTTGCCCAGGCATCAGACGTTGACTCGCTCAAGAAGGACTTACTCTACACACAGGCCAACCACTACTACACCTTTGGCATGCCGGCACAGGGTGACGAGGCCATCAACCAGCTTATCAAGGAATATAAGGATGCCAAGCAATACGACAAGGTCATCGACACCTACCGCACACTTATCGCAATAGCACGGCGCAGCGGAAATGCTGCCATGACCTCACGTTCATACGAACAATATATTATATGGAAAGATTCGGTGAAGATACTAAAAGCCCAGGACGAAATAAACGCCCTCAAGAAAGAGTGTGCCGACAAACAATCCATCATAGAGGATAAGGACAGCTCGCTCAGCGGACGACAGTATATCATCGTAGGATTGTGCATACTCACAGCCATACTCGCTGGAGTTCTTGTCTTCGGTGCTATTGTACTCATGAGATTCATCCTACTTACACGCAAGCAGAAGAAGGCCATTGAGGTTGCCAACGAGCACAATGAGATGAAGACAGGCTTCATACGCAATATATCCGCACAAATCTCCCCTACTCTCGACAAACTTGACCCGTCGCATCCGGCAGTCAAGGCCCTCAACGGTTTCATACGTCACATCGAGGAAATGTCGGAACAGGAACTGCACCTAACTGACCCATGCGAGAAACAGGAAACGAATATAGCTACCTTCTGCGATGGCATTGCAAAACAGCTTGAAGGCAAGACACGCGATGGAGTCAACCTTGTTGTGAATGCTCCCAAACTCACAATGCAAATCAATGCCGGGATGGCAGGACACATACTGCAGCATCTGCTTGAAAATGCAGCCATATACACTCCCGCCAACGGCAAAATAACTCTCGAATACAAGAAGCGAGGTGCTCATACACACCAATTTATAGTCAGCGACACTGGCTGCGGAATAGCAGAGGATAAGCGTCGGTCTCTCTTCAAACCTTTCGCCGAGGTTAAAGACCTTACTGAAGGTGACGGACTTGGATTGCCTATCTGCGCCCTTATGGCTACACGGATGAACGGCACACTCTCTCTTGATGAGTCATACACCAAAGGTGCCCGTTTCATACTTGAACTCCACACTTAGTATTCCCAAGACAACAATGCCTTTTAATAATATGTCCGTTATGGAACGACTGTGACAATGACTATTGTCTGTCTTTTTTTAGAATAGGTGGCTCTTCTGCAATTTAGTTGAAAAGGATTCACTTGATGAACGCATACTATTAGTTTCTGTAGTTCTGTGAGGATTCTTTTATCTATAGAGACAGATTCATAGAAGTATGTTCTTTTATTC
>JALERP010000135.1 GCA_022764085.1 Prevotella sp. | reverse complement strand
AGTTAAGGAGTTAAGGAGTTAAGCCAAATGTATTTGCGTTTATATCCAAGGCTCTAAACAAATGGCTTAACTCCTAGCGACCAAAGGGAGCGATAACTCCTTAACTCCTTAACTCCCAAAAAGTTGAGCAAATGCGAAACTTGAATTAATAACATATTTCGACTGGAAAACAATGAAAAGAACATTATTATTTATTGTTCCGACGCTTGCCTTGTTGATTCTTGCGGCATGCGCATCGGACAAACACTCGCATGACGAGGCAAAGGAGAAGAAAGAAAAGCATGAGGCTCACGATGAGCATGATGCCCATGCCGGAGAAATCGTAATGACCGAACATCAGATGGAAGAAGCCCATATCCATACCACAGTGGCGCAAACGTCTGATTTTGTGGATGTAATAAAAGTGGGAGGACAGATAGTGTCCTCGCAGAACGACGAGCATACCGTGGTGGCAACATCCGACGGCATTGTGCAGTTTACAAATAATAAATTGACAGAAGGTGCGCCTGTGGTAATAGGTCAGAAGATAGCCACACTCTCCTCACGCAATTTAAAGGATGGCGACCCTGTGGCCAAGGCAAAGGCTGCATTCCTTGCTGCACAGAGCCAGTTGCAGAGAGCCAAGCAATTAGTGACTGACAAAATAATATCACAGAAAGCATACGAACAAGCCAAGCTCGAATACGACCAAGCACTCGCCGCATATCGCGGACTGGAGTCGTCGGCATCAACAGGTGGCGTTGTCATTTCGTCACCACGTGCCGGCTATATCAAGAACCTGCTTGTGCGTCAGGGCGATTATGTGACAGTGGGAACACCCCTTATCACCCTCACCTCCAACCGCCGCCTGCAGTTGCGGGCAGATGTGCCGCAGCAGTACCTGCGTTATCTCCCGTCGGTGTCGGGTGCAAACTTCCGTATTCCCGGCGACGCCACCCTCTATCGCCTCTCTTCAATGAACGGCAGGGTGGAGTCCTACGCCCGCAGTCTATCCGGCAGTTCTGCCTTTGCGCCTGTCACCCTGTCGATGGACAATGTGGGAAACCTTCTCCCAGGTTCCTTCGTCGAGGTGTATCTCCTGATGCAGTCGGGCAAGCCATGTCTATCTCTTCCTGTGGGTGCCATCACCGAGGAGCAAGGCTTGTATTTTGTATATGTGGCGGTGCATGACGAACCCGGAGTGTTTGTAAAGCGCGAGGTGTCGTTAGGTCGTGACAATGGCGAGAGTGTTGAAATCCTGAGTGGCGTCAAGTCAGGCGAGACTGTTGTTACAAAGGGAGCGATGCAGGTAAGGCTTGCGTCGATGTCCGGCTCAGTACCCGAGGGACATAGTCATAGCCACTGAGATTTAATTAAGAATTAATAATTAAGAATTAAGAATTAAGAGTTAAGGTTCGGAAGTGTTTTTTTTTAACACAAAGACACAAAGAAACAATGTTTGTTATCTTTGTATCCAGAATAAATCTTCATTCCTTTGTGTCTTTGTGTTAATACAAAAAAAACTCTGTCCCTCCGTGCCTCTGTGTTTAAAAAATAAAAACATACTATGCTGAATAAGATTATAAGATTTTCACTCGACAATCGCCTTGCGATAATGATAGTGTCGGTGCTGCTTATGGTAGGTGGGGTATATACCTCTTATAATATGGAGGTGGATGTATTCCCCGACCTAAATGCACCCACCGTTGTCGTAATGACCGAGGCACGAGGTATGGCTGCCGAGGAGGTGGAACGTCTCGTGACGTTCCCCGTGGAGACAGCCGTCAACGGTGCCACCGACGTGCGACGCGTGCGTTCCTCATCCACAAGTGGATTCTCCGTTGTATGGGTCGAATTTAATTGGGGCACTGATATTTACAAGGCACGACAGGTGGTGTCGGAGAAATTGGCTAACGTGAGCAACGACCTGCCCGAAGGTATCGGCAAGCCCACCCTCGGTCCGCAGTCCTCTATCCTCGGCGAGCTGATGTTCGTGGCCCTCACTTCCGATTCCACCTCACTCCGCGACCTGCGCA
This sequence comes from Prevotella sp., assembly GCA_022764085.1. GTDB lineage: Bacteria > Bacteroidota > Bacteroidia > Bacteroidales > Bacteroidaceae > Prevotella. Next base: position 3,809 of record JALERP010000135.1, on the reverse strand, counting down.
CCATAGCCGACTGGACCATCCGTCCGCGACTTATGGCCACGGGCGGTGTGGCTCAGGTGGCAGTACTTGGCGGCGAGGTGAAGGAATACCAGATTCTTCTCAGTCCCGAACGTATGGCTCATTATGATGTCGGCCTTGACGAAGTGCTGGCAGCCGTCCAGGGCATGAACGGCAACGTCTCCGGTGGTACACTTTATGAATACGGAAATGAGTATATTATCCGTGGTGTTGTATCTACCACCGACGTCTCGGCCTTGTCAAAGGCTTTGGTGAAGAATACCGGCACCGCCGCAGTATGTCTGCGCGATGTGGCTGAGGTAAGGGTAGGGGACAAGACCCCGCGCACCGGTGTGGCATCCTATAACGGCAAGCCCGCAGTGATGATGACCGTCACCAAGCAGCCCAACACCAGTACGCTCGACCTTACCGCCGATATTGACCGCACGCTTGAGGATTTGGAGAAAACCCTTCCCGCCGACGTGCACCTCTCCACGGATGTATATCGCCAGTCGCGCTTCATCGAGAGCAGTATCGACAACGTGAAGAACGCCCTTGTCGAGGGAGCCGTATTCGTGGTGGTAGTTCTCTTTATCTTCCTCATGAACGTGCGCACCACGGTCATATCACTTGTCACCATCCCCTTGTCGCTCCTTGCGGCAATAGTGGCACTGCATGCCCTCGACCTCACCATCAACACCATGAGTCTCGGAGGACTGTGCATAGCCATCGGTTCGCTTGTTGACGATGCCATAGTGGATGTTGAGAATGTGTATAAGCGACTGCGCGACAACCGCCAGTTGCCGATACCCGGTCGCCGTCCCGTTGTGGATGTCATCTTCGACGCCTCGCGCGAGGTGCGCATGCCCATCCTCAACTCCACGCTGATAATCATCGCCAGTTTCCTTCCCATCTTTTTCCTTACGGGAATGGAAGGCAGGATGTTGGCGCCGTTGGGCATAGCCTTCATCGTGGCCCTGTGCTCATCCACTGTGGTGGCTCTTACGCTCACCCCCGTACTGTGCAGTTTCCTGCTTGGCGGCAGTGCCAACACCCCGCATATCAAGAGCGAGCCCCTTGTCACCCGCTATCTGAAGAACCGCTACACCCGTGCGCTGGGCTGGACACTCGGTCATCCGCGCATGGTGCTTGGCTCCACATTTGTGGTACTGGTCATCACGCTGTTCTTCTTCTTCAGCTTCGGCCGCAGTTTCCTTCCCCCGTTCAACGAGGGTTCGTTCACCATAAATGTCAGCACACTTCCGGGCATCTCCCTCGAAGAGTCCGACAGTATAGGCCGCAGGGCTGAGCGTGCCCTTCTTGCCATACCCGAGATAAAGGTGGTGGGCAGGAAGACAGGACGTGCCGAGCTCGACGAGCATGCCCTTGGAGTGAACACCTCAGAGATAGAGGCGCCGTTCGAACTTTCCGACCGCACCAAGGACGAGCTTCTAGCCGACGTGCGCCACCGCCTCTCCGAAATACCCGGCATCAACTTCGAGGTGGGTTCGCCCATTAGCCATCGCATCGACGCCATGCTCTCAGGCACCCGCGCCGGAATAGCCATCAAGCTCTTTGGCACCGACCTCAACCGCATGTATGCCCTTGGCAATCAGATACGTGAATCGATAGAAGACGTGGAAGGCATTGCCGACCTCAACGTCGAGCAGCAGGTGGAGCGTCCGCAGCTGAAGATAGTTCCCCGTCCGGAGATGCTTGCCATGTATGGTGTCACCATGCCACAGTTTACAAGTAAGATAGAGGCCCTCCTGCAAGGCGTCACCGTGTCGCAGGTATATGACGGCAACAGCACCTTCGACCTCACCCTCAAGGTGTCAGATGACAAACGCGGCAGCATGTCCTCCATTCGCGACCTTATGGTTGACACTCCATCCGGCAAGGTGACTCTCAGTCAGTTGGCGGATATAACCTCGTCGTCAGGCCCCAACACTGTGAGCCGTGAGAACGTGCAGCGCAAGATAGTCATCTCGGCCAACGTCAGCGGCCGCGACCTTCTTGGCGTGGTTAACGACATCCGCGACATCGTGGGCGAGAAGATACATCTGCCCGAAGGCTATCATATAGAATATGGCGGACAGTTTGAGAGCGAGCGGACAGCCTCGCGCACACTCCTCGTGGCGTCGCTGATATCACTGATAGTCATCTTCGTGTTGCTCTTCCATCAGTTCCGCAACCTCACGCAGTCGGCTGTGGTGATGCTCAACCTGCCGTTGGCAATCATCGGTGGCGTAATGTCCATAGCGTTTACCACCGGCGTGATCAGCATCCCCGCCATCATCGGTTTCATCTCGCTTTTCGGCATAGCCACGCGCAACGGCATGCTCCTCATATCACGCTACAACGACCTCCGCCGTCGCGACTATTCGATAAAGGACAGCATACTGCAAGGCTCCGTTGACCGCCTTAACCCCATCCTCATGACGGCACTCACCAGTGCACTTGCGCTCATACCGATGGTGTTTGGCGGCGACCTTCCCGGCAATGAGATACAGAGTCCGATGGCTAAGGTGATACTTGGCGGACTGATAAGTTCCACAGTGCTGAATATCTTCATCATTCCAGTGGTATATCAGCTTGTATCAGCCCGAAAATAAAAAAAATACTATATAAAAATAGAAAAAAAGTGCAAAACTCTTGCACTTTTTCTATTTTTTTATTAATTTTGCGCCAAATTTAATAATCCAAAAAAAGAAAAGATATGCGTGTAATTATTGAACCGAACTATGACAGAATGTCAAAGTGGGCGGCAGACTATGTCGCCAAGAGAATTATCGAGGCTCAGCCAACAGCCGAGAAACCGTTTAAACTAGGTTGTCCGACAGGCTCTTCACCCCTGGGTCTCTACAAGGAACTGGTAAGGAAATATGAGGCAGGTGAGTTGTCATTCGAGAATGTCATCACTTTCAATATGGACGAATATGTACATATTGACGAGAACCATCCCGAGTCGTACCATTCGTTTATGTGGACCAACTTCTTCTCACATATCAATATCAAGAAGGAAAACGTGCATATACTCAATGGCAATGCCCCCGACCTCGTCAAGGAGTGCGAGGAATATGAGAAGGCAATAGAGGCAGCGGGCGGCATCGACCTCTTTATGGGAGGAGTGGGCCCCGACGGGCATCTCGCCTTCAACGAGCCGGGTTCGTCGCTCACATCGCGCACCCGCATCAAGACCCTTACCACCGACACCATCATTGCCAACAGCCGCTTCTTTGACGGCGACCTCAGCAAGGTGCCCTCACAGGCGCTCACCGTTGGTATCGGCACGGTGATGGATGCCAAGGAAGTGCTGCTCGTATGCAACGGCCATCATAAGGCGCGTGCCTTGAAGCACATCATCGACGGCGACATATCCCACAAGTGGACTGCCTCCATGCTCCAGATGCACCCCAAGGCAATCGTCGTATGCGACGAGGCAGCCTGCGACGAGCTTACCGTCGGTACATACAAGTATTATCTCGACAAGGAGAGGGGTAACTTGTAATTGAAGTTTTGAAGTTTTGAACACAGAGTTACGGAGTCACAGAGTTTTTCTCTGTATCTTCAGAAAACATAATCTACTCAACTTTCTGAAGTGATAATTCCCAATGTATAATGGGTTTATTTAATCCACAGAGATTAAGAGAAAAAGAGTTTTTTGTGTATATAGAGTAGGTCGCAAGCGACGGAGAACACAGAGCCTTCGGGCAGATGAAATCATGCGCAGCCCTCTATGATCTCTAAATGCCTTGGCATTCAGTCTCTTTCCTAATATAAATACTCTTAATCTCTTAAACTCTGTGGTT
>JALERP010000076.1 GCA_022764085.1 Prevotella sp. | reverse complement strand
AGTTTCGCATTTGCTCAACTTTTTGGGAGTTAAGGAGTTAAGGAGTTATCGCTCCCTTTGGTCGCTAGGAGTTAAGCCATTTGTTTAGAGCCTTGGATATAAACGCAAATACATTTGGCTTAACTCCTTAACTCCTTAACTACCAATAAATTTCCCACTTCCGAAAGTTGATTAAATACTCTTAATCTCTTAAACTCTGTGGTTCAAAATTACTTCCGAAACTTGAGTAATCTACGCTCTCTGTGCCTCTGTGCCTCTGTGTTCAAAAAAACTCCCCCCTCAATCCTATAAAGTTATCGCCGTCAGGCGGGCGTGGGCTTTCTGAGCCTCGCGCTCGGCTTGTATGGCTTGCTCCACAGCGTCGTAGTATGCCATCATCAATGTGAGATAGTCATGTGCCGACATCTCGCCAGTGGCACAAGCCTTCTGCAGCAGTTCAGAGTTGTTGGTTGACCTGAGAGTCTTGCGGCAGTCCTCCGCCGCCTTCATTAAACCCTTGGTCAGGGCAAAGTCAGCCACCAGTTCGCCCTTCAGTTCCTCCACCGCGGCAGTATGGTTAGCTTCGGCGGCAGAAGCTTCGGCCTTGGCTGCCTTCACCTTCTTGCCCGCGCTCCACAGCGGGACGCTCATGCCCAAAGTCACTCCCTGGTATTGCTCGCCCATGGTTTTCTCACTCATATATCCCACCGAAATCTTCGGCAGCCACGACTGTTTGGCAAGCGCTAACTGACTCTTTCCCAATGCTATGCCGTCTCTTGCCATCGCCACGCTTGGCGCGTTGTTCGCCACGCCGTCAAACCATTCCTCAAAGCTCTCCGGCAGTGTAATCGGTGCGAACACACTGTCTCTTACCTCAAAATCCATTCCGCCGTTCAGCTGCCTTATCTTCGCCCTCACAGCCTCCCTTTCAGCCTTGGCCTGCACAAGGGCAGTGGATGCGCTTGCAAGAGATAGCTTCACGTTGTTGTAGTCGATGATGTTTATCTCGCCGGCTTCCAGCATTTTCTTCTGCATCGTCATTATGCTTTCCGCCTGACTGTATTTCGTCTCAAGCTCATTCACCAAAGCGTTGTAATATACCGCATCGATGTAGCATAATTTCGCTTCCAGCAGCACGTCCTGCCGCTTTATGCGATAGTCATTGTCGGCCATGTTGTCCTTCCTCTTCGCCACCCTTCCCTTGGCACCGGTCAGAGTGGTGAGGTCAAATGACTGGCTCACGCTCACGTCGTTGCGATTGCCTATGGTAGTGGGATTGCCCCATAGCCTGTTGTATCCGATTTCCAGGTCGTCCAATGTCACCTCTGCATGGTTGGCCGATTTGGCGGCGTCGGCAGCCTTCCTGTACGCCGCCAATGTCACGTTGTTACCCTCCACTGTCTTCAGCAGAGATTCCACGGACTGGCTGTAAGAGTCGATGCACAGCATCAGTCCCGCTAAAAGACACAATTTCTTCTTCATATTCTATATAAATTTTAGAGATTACAAATTCAAGTTTCTGATGTACTCAATGTTTTGGTAGTTAAGGAGTTAAGGAGTTCAGGAGTTAAGCCATTAGTATTGAGCATTGGATTTAAGTGCAAAGACATTTAATCGTATGTACATTTGGCTTAACTCCTTAACTCCTTAACTCCTTAACTACCAATAATCTACATTACTTCCGAAACTTGAGTTACAAATAATCCTCGGCAAAGGTACGAAATTAATCCGAGATACGTGTATGAGAATACTTGATTAGTGTTAATTAATATAAATAAAATATGAGATAAGTAAGTAATTGTTAGTCAATTTAAAAAGTTTTGCTTAACTTTGCACCCTGAAAGCAGGTGTCTCACCTGAAAAAGATTTTAAATCATACAGAAAATGACAATAAATAACGGCAATAAATTGACATTAGACAATGAATGTTAGTAATGACAGAAAGTTCGTCGCCAACAACGAACTTTCGTGGGTGTTCTCTGTAACCGCTTGTTCCTCAATTTATTAGAGCGATAGGCGGGAGTTGGAGATATTGTGTTTACTGAAATAATAGCCAAAATAATCGTACGTTATGGAATCCGAAAAACCCAAGGTTGACCGATGGCTTGTGTTGCGCGATCTGTCGCGTCCGAACGCCAAGAATCCGGCTTACAAGGCTCTTCAGTCGATGCCCGGTATGGAAGAAGACCTGTTCATCCCCATGAAGCGTCAGGCATACGTCCAGGGCGGCAAGCGATTGGTGCGCGAGGTGCCATACATGTACGACCTGATATTTGTCCGCAGGACCCGCGAGGAGCTTGACATGCTTCTTGTCAAGCTACCCGGTTTGCAGTATCGTTATCGCCGTGGCTGCAAGATTACCGACACGCTCTCGGTGGCTGATGCCGAAATGTCGCGTTTCAAGAAGGCGGTAGAGTCTGCTGACATTGTAGAGTATTTCACCCCGGCCGAAGTGCCCCTTGAGTTATATGGCAAGAAGATCCGCATAGTGGGCGGCAAGCTCGACGGTATCACGGGCCGTCTGATGACCAAGCAGGGCAGCAAGGTTAAGCGTCTGATCATCGACCTCGAGGAGTGCAACCTCTCCGCCGCCGTGCAGGTAGAGTCGGAGTACATCCAGGTGTTGAAGTGATCTGAAGATACAGAGAAAAACTCTGTGACTCCGTAACTCTGTGTTCAAAAATGAATAACATCTGCGGCAATCCGCTGCATCCCAATTTAAGCATCGGCTTGCCGAAAAAGCATATTTTTCTTGATTTTCTTGCATAATTGCAAAAGAAATCGTATCTTTGCCGAAAATTTACAATGATTATGGAAGCAACAATGTCGATGGAAAGTATATATAGGATGTTATCATCCTTGACTGATTCAAACAAAAGATGGTTGGCAGATCATCTATATGAGGATTTGGGCGAATCCAAAAGAAGAGTCAGAAAATCTGCCCTTACAGATGAGGAGTTAGCTGAAAAACTATCCGCATTCCCGGATTGGGATTCTACCGACCATGCTGATTTGTCGTCTGTTGACTATTCTCAATACAAGCCCTATATATCAACTAAGACAAAGGAAATAATTTCCAAATGGCTATGACGATTGTAGAATAACGAGAAATCATAGATAATCAAATGGATACATCTGCGGCAATCCGCGGCATCCCGAATTAAGCCCAAGACATTATGGTAATTTGATATTGAACACAGAGCCACAGAGGCACAGAGACCATAGATTAAGTTTTCTGAAGATACAGAGAAAAACACTGTGACTCCGTAACTCTGTGTTCAAAAATGAAGAACATCTGCGACAATCCGCCGCATTTATCACAAATAACAACGGGAAATCATCCGCTGTAGGGTCTTTACTTTATGTAAGACCGCCCCGCCGCAATGTCTCACTTCATCAGATAGGCATACTCGATTGAAGCCTTGAAGCAAGGGCAGGCTTTCGGGATGGCTCCGGGCATCTCGTTGTGACCCCGGATGACTGCCTTGGGAAAACGACGGCGGAGGTCGAGAAGAAGCCCCGTGAGAGAGCCGCGCTGGAGGATGGTGCGAGTGTCTTTCGGTTTGCCATTCGCATCGAGACCGCCTTCGTAACATACGCCTATGGAGCAGCGGTTGAAGGGGCGGCAATGTGCGCCTACCTCATTAAGGCGGCGATGCTGAGTCACAGTGCCATCCTTGCGGACGTAATAGTGATAGCCAACTTCGATGAAGCCACGGGCGAGATGGTCGCGCTTAAGCTGCTCAACGCTATAGTCGCGGTCTTCCCTTGTGGCTGAACAGTGGATGATGATGTAGCTGACAGAGTCGGCAGCCATAAAGACGCCTGATTCCACCTTTGTGAGGAGAATGTCCTCGGTGGCTACCCGGGAGCCGGAAATGGTCATTGGAAATTGTTCTGAAATCATAATAAATGGAATTTAAGTACATGTTGTCAGCAATACCCGGAAATGAACAGCAATTATTCAGCAATATAATCTCCAAAGAAAAATTAATGAAGATTGCTGTCAATTCCAGGCAATTGCTGACCACAACAAAAGAGATTAGAGTTGCGTGATGGTACCTCCGGCAGCGCCGGTGACAATCAACTCAAGAATGCGCAAGATGTAAAGAGCTACTTGTTTCCAGTTGATCTTCATACTCGATGTTTTAAGATAAATCATAATTAAAAACTCCATGTGTCATAATGTGAAACGGTTTTTTAGCCCTCGATAGTGAAATCTTCGTCAGAGCCAGGACCCGAACCCGAGCCGGAATCGCCGCCGTTCTCATCACCTTCCAGCAATGGCGGCTGGTCATCAGTGCCTCCAGTGTTGTCGCTGCCACCAGTGTCGTCGCTGCCTCCGGTGTCGTCGCTGCCTCCGGTGTTGTCAGGAGCAGGCGAGCCGTTGTACTTCACGAGAGTAATCTTGTCGGGAAGGAGGTCGTAGATGCGCTTGCCGTTGACGAACTTGAACGAGGGGGTGAAGCTGGGCACAAGACTCTGGATGAGCTTGGCAGTGGCCTCCTTCTCGCTCTTCGCCGTACCGCTCGTGATGAAACGGATGGTCAGGTTACCAAAGCCGAGGAGCTGGATCTGATAGCCCTTCTTGAGGTTCTCCTTCACGTAGTAGGCGTAGCGGTCGAGCACGTTCTTCACGTCTCCGGGAGTGGCCGATGACTCGGCGGCAATCTGGTTGGCAACATCTTCGGTAGAGAGCGTACCGTAGTTGACGGGTTGGACACTGTACACGGTCTTGGGGTTCTCCTTGTCGAACATCACCGTGCGCTTGGTTACTTTGTATGCTTTACTCATAATGAATGCCCATCGCCGGTATGGGACTTGGTATTTACACTGGCTTGCGCCTGTGCCCGGCAGGGGTTAAACAATAAAGAGAAAAAAATATTTTTGATGCGTGAATTCCCAAATGATGATGTGTCAGAATGTCAAAGAGCGAGGAGTTCTTGTAGAACCGTTGTTTCTTTTTTTCTGATGCAAAGATACAACAAAAAAAATTGGGAGATGTGCAATATTGTGCAATACTGTGCAGTTCTCAAATATTTCCCAAATATTTCTCAAATTCCACCTTTAATGGCTTCCTGTCACGCGTACCGTCGCGTGATATGGTAGATAGGGCAATCACCTGGCGAGTGGATAGGGCAATCACCTGGCGAGTGGATAGGGCAAGCACCCTGCGAGTAGATAGGGCAAGCACCCGGCAAGTGAATGCCCCATTCACTTGACATGTGGACAGGGCAAGCACTTGAGGGGATGAGCAGGGGCAAGAAACCTTTGCCTCCCCTATAGCCCAAAACTTCATGGATCGCCGAGATACTCCATTATGAGCCGCACTTGGCGGGCAGTGAACTCCTGCTTGTGGATATATGGGGTGTTGAGCTCATTCAGTGCCGCCATAAGGTCGGGGCAGTTCTTGATCCATCCGAGCAACGACCTGACAGCCTCGCGGGGCTGCTTGTCGGGAAAATACATTTTTGCCAAATCTCTACGTTTCATAATACTGGATTTTTTTAGAATTATTGTTCGTTTGCGGCATGTTGCCGTGGTGTTATGCCACATACGCCACGTATATGCGTACATTATATAAATATATATATATATATAATAAAAAATAAAATTATATTATTCATTATTATAAATGTTATATATTATGTGGCATATGTGGCAGAAAGAGCCTTCTGACGCTCAGAAAGGCAGTGAGCCGGAGGAGGCTATACGACGACTGTTGATCTCGGTGGCCTCAAGTTCCACCACGAGGTAGCCTCTCTTGTTGCCGTTGCGCATTCGCTGGAATCCCTTGTTGTCGAGTATCTGGCACAGGGTGCGAAGCGGGATGGGACGATGTAGATTGCCATAGCTCACCAGCTTTGCCTGTATCTCGGAGGTGGTGAGGAAGTGCACGGTGCGCGCCTCCTTGCCTGCAGCGCGCGGGATGTCGAAATATACGTCGAGAAGCTCTTCCTCTGGTGAACGGTCGGCGAATTGGTCAACATGCTTGCTGAGCTGCTGTATCTCATCGTAGGTGAACCAATAGGTGAAACCCTCGTTTATCAGCCGCACTGCCTCGGCATAAAGCCGGGGATGGTCGATGGGACGGTCGAAGGGCGAATCGATGTGAGCGACGTAGAAGGGCAGGAAGCGGCGGTTGCCGGTTTGGTCGGTCAGAAACTGGAACTTGTTGCCCGAGGCGCAATATGAGGCTATGCGCACACGGCGCTCTTTGGCGGTGCCGTAGGGAGCGCGGATGTTGACGTCGGGAGCGGTGATAAGTGCCTTCAGATTGTCGAGGTCGGAGCTTGACAGACGGTCGAACTCATCATAGTTGACCATGGCAAACTCAGCGCAGCGCAGCTGTTCGTCCTTGTCTCTGAAGTTGGAGCCCGACTGGCGGCAGCGGTAGCTGACGAGGGTGTCGGGGATGAGAGCGTCGAGCCAGGTGCTCTTGAAGATTCCCTGAGGGCCGATTAGCACGAGTATCTGATGGTTGACAACCTTGGGGTTCATCCACGATGCCACCATCGACACAAACCATTTGCGGAAGCAGGTGTGCCAGAGAGTGTTAAGCTCACCATGCCCTTCTGGCGAGGAATCCGGGGCGGAAGTGGAGAATGACGGAACAGGAATGACGTGAACCATATCGGCTACTTGGTCGATGTATGAACTGTCGCAGGGATTGGTGTCAGCCATCTTTACCGCCATGTCGAGATACTCGGTGAGGGGGTTGAACTCGGGGATGCAGTTGCTCATCAGGGCCGAACGGAATGTCTGGGCTGAAATATTCTGACATGTCTCAACGTTGCACGCAAGAAGCATCGAGTTGATGTCGCGGTCGGTCACATCTGACATGTCCGCACGTTTCAGCTTATGAGTGATGACATCAAAACGCAAGCCTTGGTTTCGCAGGAAACTGGCTGCAACTTGCATCTTCACCTCGCCCTTCTTGCCGCTGTCCTTATTGCCACTGCCATTAGGAAGTGACTTCATACCGTGCATAGGAGCGGCGGTCTTGTAGCATCCTTCAACGAGCGAGGGTATCGACTCCTCGCCATACTGCGAGGCATACTCCTGTTCCATAAGCTGGGCGGCATGTGCCTGTTGCATGCCGAAGTCTGAGAGTGTCATGGCAAGGCGGACGAGATACTTGTTGCGGTTGCCTTGGACAAACTCGCCGGTTGACGACTTGTTGACGCACTGCTGTGCAAAGGCGAATACCTTCTCCACTGTCCATGCCGCAGGCCACATCTCCTCGGTAATACGCGAGGCATTGGAGATACGGTCGTTCTTGCCGCGCTTTTTGGCGTTGAGAGTCATATCCACCTTGAATGGCTCGGCGTCGGGGTTAAACCACGCATCGGGGTCATGGCATATCGACGAACCGTGGTTGGCCTTGCCGACGGCAGCGTCGTAGTCGGCGGGGATGGAGTTTGAAATGCACTCATTGCCCTGGATGAACGCCTGCTGATACACCTGAGGCGTAAATCCACTGTTGGGTATCTGATAGAAGTAATAGATATGCAGTCCGTGGCCGCTCATGCTCACGTGATACATGGCCACGAACTTTAGCATACGCACACGTCTCTTTGCCTCCTCAAGCATGTCGGGAGGGAGGTTGTCGATGTCGCACTGGCACATATACGTGTAGCTCTCAAGATGCTCCATGTCGCGGCCGCCCTTGAACCGGGCTGCCGGCATAAGCATCGGAAACTGTTCCGCCTTGAGCTTCTTGAGCTGTTTGGCGGGCAGATTGGCTTCGATGGCCTTGCGGTAATTTAATGTACGTTGGCGCAACTCTTCGTTGTTCCTGATTTTGTCATAAACCTCGGCGAGGGTGACGTCATTGTGTGCCAGTGTGCTGTGACAACTCGGGTACACGGAAATGAGAATCTTGTTCATAGTCTTATCAATTAATTATAAATCATAGTCGTTTCGGCTGCAAAGTTATATGTTTTCTGCCTTACTCCTGGCTATATGGAAACAGGGGCCACAATAGTTAAAATGTCATAAATCCAATGCTCTTTTGGTGCTTAGAAGTACATTCGAGGCATCATTATGGCTCGTAATGACATTTTCCAAGAACTATGTGCGCCGTGGCAGCCGGGGGCGGCCGAGGTGCTTGAGGCCTACATGGGAATCAGGAAAATCCGTTCGATGAGAGAACTGGAGGACGTAACGGGATTAGACCGCAACAAGCTCGGTCGGATACGCAATATGCGGCCCGGGGTGAGCGTCAACTTCTGGAAACGCGCGCTTACGAACTTCATTGCCTTGGCACGTTCGGGTGATGGCAAGGATGCACTCCAGATGCTCGTGCAGGAGACATTGAGGATCGACACGTTCAAATACCAGCTCACTGAGGATGTGAAGCTGCGTATTGGAAAGGAGAACATCTTGACATGAGCAGCCGGGACGGCTTTTAAACTTAAATATTTTTCAACATCATGGCTATACAACTTTTTGCACAACAATCGAGCCTGATGAGCATGTTCACGGGCAGGGAACTGTATGTCATACCGGCATACCAACGCCCATACAGCTGGGGGCTCGACCAATGCGCCCAACTATACGACGACATCATCGCAGCATACAACCAGAAAATGGACTATTTCCTCGGAAACGTCGTGCTTGCCGTGAGCGAGAGGGAAACCGGCGTCAAAAAACCAAGGGTGGTGGACGGACAACAACGCATCACCACCATCTGGCTCATGTACAAGGCTGTATCGACCATTTTCCCTGACATGAAAGTGCTGAAGGACGCACTTTGCACATACAACTGGGACGGAAGCCAGAGCGAGAAGAAAATCAGGTCGGAAATATACGAGTCGGACAATGAGGCTACGTTGAAAGAAATTTACGAGTGGGACTACAAACGCATGAGCGAGGTGCTCGCCACAACTCTCAACAGGCAGGGCAAGCCCGAATTCAGGCGTGCCGGAAATGCACTGAAGACCAACCTGATGTTCTTCTTTCACAGATTTGTGGAATTTAATGAAAACTACGGACAAAAGGAACTCGCACAGTTCCTCAGGTTCACACTCGAGCGGGTCACCCTTCTGCCCATTGAACTGAGCGGCACGACAATGGCAGACGCCGAGGGAAAAGCCCTCACCATATTCGAGACCATCAACAACCGCGGCATGAACCTGCAGGACGCCGACATATTCAAGGCAAAGCTCTACAACAAGGCCACAACCGAGAAGGGAAAGAAGGATTTCATTGAGCGGTGGCAGACGCTAAAGGAGTCGTGCGACGCAAGGAACAAAACCATCGACGACCTGTTCAGGTTCTACTCGCACATCGAGCGCGGACTGGCTGGAATAACACGCAACGAAATCGGACTGAGGGAGTTCTTCACATCGGCAGACTCGGTGCTCAACCGCAAGGGATATGAGGAAATCATGGACGAACTTGAGCGCATCGACGCAGTGCTGCAGAGGTACGACATGGAGGCATGCCGCGAGACGAGCCTTGCCAAGTGGCTGCAACTCATCAACATATACACCAACGCATTCCCCAAGTACGCTGCCGTGGCATACCTCTTCCGCAACGGATTCGACAATATCCCCGAACTGGAGAAAACCATGAAGGACATAGTGAGATACTGCTACTCGATGGGCTCAACCACATACGTCAAATACGGCATATACTACATCATACGACAGGTGATGAACGGACAGAAAATAGAAATCGTGCCGAAGGATGTCAACGAGTTCTCGTTCATCTATTTGGGAAAGCTAAAGTGGGGATACGCCCTGCTGGCGGAATACCTGCAGAGGGAGGCGGCATGGGGGCACTTCTGCTGCGACCACGTGCTCTCGGCAAGGGACATACAGCACATGGGAGGAAGCTGGTCGGAAGAAAGGTGGGAATTTGCCGCCGACTGCCTCGGAAACCTCATGGTGGCAGGAACTCAGAAATATTCGCCCAACTATGCCGAGAAGAGAAATTACTATATGAACACTTGTGGAAGGGAACTTAGGGAATTCTTTATGAAAAACCCTGAAAAGGTGGGCTACGATGCAATATCCGAAAGGGATTCTATACAGATAAGCAAGATTATTGCTTTCCTAAAAGAAAAAGACAACTGAGAATGCAAAATATTGAAATAAGCGGATTCAAGGCATTTGGAAAAGCTGTGACACTCGACTTCGACGTCCAGCAGAAGAGCGTCATGCTCTATGGAGAGAACGGCTCGGGAAAGAGCAGCATATACGACGCGCTGAAGCTCGTGTTCTTCCGACAGAAAATGTTGGACGAAGTGCTTACCATAGGTGGCACCCAAGAGCAACACCGCAACGAGACGTCGGACTTCTACTTCGCCTACCGGCACCGCCCCTTGGGCGACGACATCAACATACGTATCGACGGAATGCTTATGGAGGAATATGACAACAGGCAACGCCCCTGTTTCATGCTCGACTGCCATGCCGCCGAATGTCCCGACAACTCATTCAACCTGCACAACATTGCTGCCGGCATAATGCAGAATGTGATTGAAGGAAAGGACGGGTTGAGGAAGTTCGTGGATGACAACGCCGATGAAATCATGCAAAAGTGCAACGAGGTGCTGGAAAAGGGGTTCATCGAGGCATTCCGCATAGGCATCGAGGACAACGACAAAGGAATCTACATCGAGGACCCGGACCACGGGCTGCGCTCATGCGTAATGCTCGGCAACTACTTCAATGAGGCAAAGCTCCACTTGGTGAGCCTGCTGACGCAGCTTGTGATAATACGTATGATGGCAGCCAGCCGCGACATGGGCGGGCGCGCATTGCTCGTGATGGACGACGTGGTGACCAGTCTCGACGCCTCCAACCGCAAGTTCCTCATCTACTATCTGCTCGAGGAGTTCAGCGACCTGCAGCTCTTGGTGATGACCCACAACATAGGATTCAACAACGTCTTCTTCAACATTGCCAAGGAGAAGGGCTTGAATGATATGTGGCTCTATGCCAACCTCTACATCAATGCCGGCGGTCCCCACCTCTACGACTACACCCGCATGACCACCGCCACAGGCATCAAGCGCCTATACGAGAGTGGCGAGGAAGGACTTGACAACATCGGCACGATGATACGTCGCCGTTTCGAGGCATTGTTGCTTGAGGTGTCGAAGATACTGTGCATAGGCGCGAGTGAGGATGCGAGCACCCTTGTCAACCGCCTGTTGAGTCAGGACAAGCCCATCTACCTGCGCAAGCGTGACGGCAAGATATTCATAGCCGACGACTTAGTGAGGGAGATAACTCGTTTGTTGTCGATAAAAGAGCTTCCGGCGTCGAAGTTGCGTAAGGAGTTATCCACTGTGATTGGCACCTACAACACAGAGCATAGTCTTGGCAATCTCATCCCTGTGATACGTCAGTTCCGCGAGTATGAGAAGTTAGTGCTCCACGAGCTTTCCCACGGCTACACCGCCATGCCCCCGTTCAACCAGAAGGAGGTGGAGGCATCCCTCGTCCTCCTCGAGAAGATGGAGGTATGCGTGAGGTCGCTGAGGATGAAGAATGCGGGGATGTAGGGGGCATTGCAAATGGTTAATAATTTGTAAATAATGGCAATGAGAGCTATATAATGATTGAGGTATGAAAATAAATTCGTATCTTTGCAAAATAATAAAGGTAAAAAAATAATTTCGATATGGAAACAACAATGTTAAATACAGCTTTGGCTAACTATTTTGCGCAGAAAGTTGATAAAGGCTTTGATGACCTCATCAGCGACGGCTCCATTTCAATCGATACGATTGAGCAATGGGGCAAAGAGCACATGAGAACACCATACTAAATTTCAGAAGATGCAAAGGATAGTACTCGATACTAACTGTCTTCTTATGTCTCTTCCAAGAATCAGTCCTTTCAGAATAATATGGGATATGTTTATGGAAGGTCAATTCATTATGTGTGTTTCCACAGAAATCATAGAAGAATATTCAGAGATCATATCCAAGAAGACCACTTCAGAGATAGCGAACAATGTAATAGCTACAATATTGAATGCCCAAAACACAGAACTTGTCACACCATATTATAGATTCAATCTTATACAGTCAGACAGTGATGACAATAAGTTTGTGGATTGCTGTATAACTGCAAATGCCCAATACATAGTATCAAACGACAGGCATTTCGATATATTGAAACATATAGAATTCCCACATGTGAATGTAAAATGACCGCTTACCATTGATGATTTTTGCTTGTCTTGATTTGCAGCACTAAGGTAAGTGAAAATCTGACATGGTAAAATCCTGAACAATTTTTGTTGCTCAGGTGCTTATAAAAAAGTTAAACTAAAGTGCTGCGGAATTTAGAATGATGAAGAATATTGTTATTGCAGCAGGTTATGCCACCAGACTGGGTGAGCTGACCAAGAACTTCCCTAAGCCCTTGCTTAAGATTGGAGAGAAAAGTATTCTCGGACGTATGCTGGAGGATATCGACAGCATACCCGAGATTGACGAGCATATCATCGTCACCAACCATAAGTTCGCGCCTATCTTTGAGAAATGGAAGGATGAGAACGAAGTGTTGGGCGATGGCGAAAAATCAGGAATAAGGAAACCCATTACCATTATTGACGACGGGACAAGCACTAATGATACACGTCTTGGTGCGGTGCGCGACCTGCAGTTTGCCATCGAGAAGGCCAATGTGAATGATGATATGCTCGTGGTGGCTGCCGACAACCTCCTGTTCTTCTCGTTTAAGGGATTCGTGGATTTCGCCAAACAGAAGGGCACTCCGTGCATTATGTGCCACAAGCAGCCGTCGAAGGATAAACTCCAGAGAACGGGTGTGGTGGTGCTTGACGAGAACTACAAGGTGCTCAATATGGAGGAGAAACCGCAGGAACCGAAATCAACATGGGCAGTGCCACCTTTTTATGTATATAAGAAGGAGAACATTGACATGATTATGCACGCCATTGAGAATGGATGCGGATATGACGCTCCAGGAAACCTTGCGCATTATATGGTGGATAATGTGGAGATGCACGCATGGCCGATGGCTGGAACGGGAGAGAATCTCCGTTTCGACATAGGAAGTCTCGACACGTATAAAGAGGCATGTGAGAAATATGGAAAGGCGTAGGTCAAAAACCTACGCCTTTTTTAATTGCCTCAACTTTCTGAAGTGATAATTCCCAATGTATAAGGGTTTTATTTAAACCACAGAGATAAAGAGAAAAAGAGATTTTTGTTTATATAGAGTAGGTCGCAAGCGACGGAGAACACAGAGCCTTCGGGCAGATGAAATCATGCGCAGCAATTGGTTTTCCCTTCGGCCGCCGAACGTTGTTTCTTAACTCTTAATTCTTAACTCTTAATTCTTAACTCTTAATTCTTAACTCTTAATTCTTAATTCATCAGTATCCCAGCGATTCCCCCACAAGTATCACCTGATGCTTGCCTTTGGGAGAATGGCGGAGGTAATGGATGTAGTTGCAGATGCAGTCGGGCGAGAGGCAGTTGTGGCATACGCCGTCCTGCTTGCATGGTGTGGAGATGTCGAAGCGGGCTGTGTTGACAGGCGCTGCTAACGAGCGCGCACGAGCAAGGGCTGCATCAAGGTTCTGGCACAGCTTGTTCATACCCACGATGAAGATAACGTTGCGTGGTCCGAAGGTGATGGCAGCCACACGGTTTCCTGTGCCGTCGATATTCAGTATGACCCCGTCCTCTGTTATGGCGTTCACACTGCTCAGGTAATAGTCGCAGGTGAAAGCCTTAAGGTATATCTCTGTGGCGGCGGCTCGGTCGGGAGCCTTGTCGCGGTCATACACTACATACTTGCCCGAAGAGTCGAGTGCAGCGGGGATGCCGATGTCGCGTATGGACATCGAGCCGCCCCAGGTAACACTGCTGCCTTCCGGGATGAGCGAAAGAAGTTTCTCAACTGCCTCCTCTGCCGTAGGGCAGTAGCAGGCGTTTATGTTGCGGCGGGCGAGGTTTTTAATAACCTTGTCCGCCGCTTTTGCGTTACGGATTTCAATAGGATTCATCTGTTTCGAGTTCATGTTTGTCTAATTTCTTCTTGTCGATGCTCCACCACGCATAAACGATATATGCGAGCACGAACGGGATGAGCAGGCTGACTATCGCCATGGTGTTGAGGGTGAAGTAGCTGCTGCAGCTGTTGGCAATGGTGAGCGAGCTTTGAAGGTCGGCGTTAGAGGGGTAGTAAGCAGTGTTGTTCCATCCTGCGCAGAGCAGAAGTGCGAGCACAGTGAACACCGTTCCTATGCCTGCCGGCCAAATACCACCGATATAGCTCCTGCTGACTATGGTGCGTATTATGCCGTAAAGTACGAGTACAACTCCAACGAGAAGCAGTGCCAGCAGATACCACATGTCGAGGAAGTTGTAAAGATACTTATACGCCTCCAATGATATCATGCCTGTGGCGGGGTCGTAGGCATAACCGTCTTTGGTGATTACATGCACGAGGAATGCCACGAAGAGCAGCACGAAAGGCACTGAAGTGCCGATGAGGCGAACACTGCCACGGCTGCGGATAATCTCGTCGTCGATATTGTTCATAATATACAGTATGCCGAGAATGCGGGCGAGGAAGAACACTGCAATACCGAGCACAAGGTTCCATGGATCGAGAAGGGCGTCGAGTCCATGGGAGGCGTTTGCCCAAGTGCTAATCACCGGCGAGGCAAACTCGTTGATGAGGTTCTCCTTGGAGATGATAAAGTTGCTGCCGTTGAAGAATGTTGCTACGGCTCCGCCGAGGAGCAGCGGGCCGAGTATGCCGTTGAGGACAAGGAACCACTGGAAAGTGCGAGTGCCAAGAAGGTTGCCCAACTTGTTCTGAAACTCATAGCTCACGGCCTGAAGCACGAAGCTGAACAGGATGAGCATCCAAAGCCAGTAGGCGCCGCCGAAGCTGGTACTGTAGAACAACGGGAAGGAGGCGAAGAACGCACCGCCAAAGGTTACCAAAGTGGTGAACGTGAACTCCCACTTGCGGCCGGTACTATTAATGATAAGACGACGCTCCTGTTCGTTGCTTCCCAACGAGAACACCATTGAGTTAGCTCCTTGTACGAACAACAGGAAAACCAGTATGGCTCCAAGAAGTGATACAAGGAACCACCAATATTGTTGTAAGAATGTATAATCCATGTTTTATTAAATTTATAAATTTGTAGTATTAGTATAGCTCGAGCAAGTTCGGGATAGTTAATTCTTAACTCTTAATTGACTTCGTCGATTGCTGGCTGCACCTCGGAATAACTCAAGCAAGCTTGGCTCTTCTCTCGGTTTGCGCAGCAATTCTTAATTCTTAATTCTTAATTTTTAATTTTTAATTTTTAATTCTTAACTCTTAACTCTTAATCCTTAATTCTCTCTCCCTCCGGTCCCTTCTTAATAGCCTTTAAGAGGATGTTTATCTCAACAACCAGGAGAGTGGTGAAGAGTGCAAGGAAGATAAAGAACGTGAGCATTATGCTTGAGCTGCCGATGTTGCTCACACCAACCCATGTGGGCATCATGTCCTGAATAGCCCAGGGCTGGCGGCCAAACTCGGCTACTAACCATCCCGACTCGCTGCATATATATCCGAGTGGCAGGAGGGCGATGGCAGCCATGTGAAGCAGGCGCAACTTGGGCGAGGCGATATCCTTGCGCCAAGCCAAGAACACTACCACCACGAAGAACAGGAGGAAGAGAGTGCCCAAACCTACCATCACGCGGAAGGCATAGAAACACAATGGGATATATGGCACGAGGTCTGCCTTGTCCTTAATGTATCCATATCCGAAATAAGGCATGTTCTCCTGTAAAGTCTTCTGCAGTTCAGCCTTGCGCTCTGCTGAAGTGTTCTTTTGGCGATATTCCTTGAGGGCGGTTATGGCCTCCTTGCCGCGGCGTATCTTCTCGTCGCTTTCCTTAAGCAGGTCGTTGACGCCGGGCACATAGCCGTCGAGGTCGCGAGTGGCGAGGAACGACAGTGCCTTGGGGATTTCTATCTTCAGCGGATGCTCTTCTGATGCCGCATAGTCGGGCTGAGAGAATGGATTGACAAGAGCAATGGCAGTAAGACCCTGGCCCTTGCCACCGTCATATAATGCCTCCATGGCGGCGAGCTTCATGGGCTGCACCTGAGCCACCATATAGGCAGAGTGGTCGCCGGTGTGCATTGCCAACAGTGATGCCACAACACCCACGATAGAGCCTATCTTGATACTTGCCACGGCGAGTTTCTCATGACGCTTCTTGAGCAAGTACCAGCAGCTGACGGCAATCACAAATATCGCACCGATTATCCATGACGAAATAACTGTGTGGCAGAACTTGTCGATGGCGAAGGGAGAGAGTGCCACTTCGGCAAAGGAAGACATCTCATTGCGCATTGTGTCGGGATTGAATGTGCAGCCAACGGGATACTGCATCCATGAGTTAGCCACCAGGATCCACCATGCCGAGAAGGTTGCGCCAAGACCCGTGAGCCATGTGGCTGCGAGATGGAATCCTCGTGACACCTTCTTCCATCCGAAGAACATCACTGCCACGAAGGTGGATTCCATAAAGAATGCCACTATACCCTCCACGGCGAGCGGTGCACCGAAGATGTCGCCCACGAACCATGAGTAGTTGCTCCAGTTGGTACCGAACTCAAACTCGAGTATGATACCCGTGGCCACTCCCATGGCGAAGTTAATTCCGAAGAGTTTCTGCCAGTACTGTGCGGCATGTTTCCAAAACTCGTTGCCAGTGCGGTACCAGCAAGTCTCGATGATGCCCATAATGAGGGCGAGTCCCAGCGTGAGCGGGACGAATAGCCAGTGATAGATGGCTGTGAGAGCGAATTGTGCTCTTGCCCAGTCTATCGCCGCTGGGTCAATAGTTAGAAATGTTTCTGTCATGTTATTTAATTTTTAATTCTTAATTCTTAATTTTTAATTCTTAATTCTTAATTCTTAATTCTTCATTAAACAGCATTTCTTTCGCCACAAATTCCGCTTCCTCTCCTTCCTTGGCGTTCTGGCTAAGGAAATCAGGGAAGAAGAAAACCTTGAGCACTGCAAAGATTATTATCAGTTTTATGATGATAATCGTCCACAGTGTCTTGCCTATTTCCATATTACGAAATCCGTCGGCATAAAGGTCATATATACGGTAAATCAGTTTCATGTTGCAAATATAATAATTATTTTTTATATACAATGATTTTCCCATGTTTTTTTTGTTTTTTTAAATATACAATTGTTCTCTTTTTCCATAATAATCTTAAAATTGAGTTTTTTTGGCAAATAATAAAAGCATTTCCTTTGTCATTTCGATGAAAAAACGTAATTTTGCAAGCAAATTTAATATTAAATTATAAAAAAGGTAATATTACAGGGTATTATGAACAAGAAAGTATTGTATTTGCTTGTAGCATTGATTGTATTGCTGGCTGCCGGAGCTGGCTATCTCTTCTTTAGTCTTGATCGTCAGGTGAAAGCGAACCAGGAAATGCAGGAACTGGCTGAACTCGACAAAAAGGAAATGGAGAACGAATATGAACAGTTTGCCAGGCAATACAGCGAAATGAGGACACAAATCAACAACGACTCTATCGTGGCGCAGCTTACACAGGAGCAGATGAAGACCCAGCAACTGCTGGAGGAACTCAGGCGGGTGAAGAGTAGCGACGCAAGGGAAATTGCACGACTGAAGAAGGAACTCGCCACCATGCGTGCCGTGCTAAAGTCGTATGTGATGCAGATTGACTCGCTCAACAGGCTCAACGAAAACCTGACGGCCGAGAACACACGCATGAAGGGGCAGTATGCCGAGGCCACACGCCAGATAGAGGGTCTAAGCTCCGAGCGCGCATCGCTGTCGGAGAAGGTGGCCATTGCTGCACAGTTGGATGCCACGGGCATAAACATGGTGCCTTACAAGAAGGAGGGAAAGAAACTCAAGCGCATGAAGGACTGCAAGAGTATCCGTGTGGATTTCACCGTGGCTAAGAACGTTACGGCTACAAACGGATTGCGTACGTTCTATGTGCGTATAACAAAGCCCAACGGTCAGGCTATCGAGGATGGCGCGTCGTTCAACTATGAGAACCGCACGCTCAGAAGCACAATGAGCAAGCAGGTGGAATATACTGGTGAGGCTCTAAACTTGTCGCTCTATTATACTGGCGCACAGGTGTATGAACCTGGAACATATATCGTCAGCATCTTTGCTGATGGACACATAATTGGAAACAGGAGCTTTACTTTTGCTAAATGAGAAATTAGGAATTAGAAATTAGGAATTAGGGATTAGGAATTAGGAATGAAAGGATTATTTTCTTTGATTTTCTTATTGGGAGGCATTTCATATTCGCTTGATGCTTGCGCCCAAAGGATTCTGTCGTTGGACAGTTGCCGATCGATGGCACTGAAGAACAACAGGCAGATGGGGGTGGCAAAGGTGAAACGTGATATGGCGCGGAACATGAGAAAATCCGCCCGTACCAAATATCTGCCGCAGCTGAACGCAACCGGTGCGTATGTCTATAGCAGTAAGCAGGTATCGATACTCAGCGACGACCAGAAGCAGGCTATCGGAAATATGGGTACACTTGCCGACCAGATGCTGACACAGATGGGGCAACCCATAGGAGCGGCGCTTGCGGGAATGCTCGACGGAGTGGGAGCGGGAATTGTGGATGCCTTCCACACCGACACCCGCAACATGTTTGCGGCATCGGTGATGCTGACACAACCATTGTTTATGGGAGGAAGCCTGATTGCCATGAACAAAATGGCCGACCTCAATGAGGATATGGCTTCAAATTCGGCCGACGCCACAAGGCAAGCCACGTTATATAACATTGACAAAGCCTACTGGACAGTGGTGTCGCTCAAACATAAGAAAAGACTGGCGGAGAGTTATCTCGAACTGGTCAGGAAACTCGACAGCGACGTAGGTAAGATGATACGCGAGGGGGTCGCCACGCGTGCCGATGGACTAAAAGTGGGCGTAAAGGTGAACGAGGCCGAGATGACTCTCACGCAGGTGGACAACGGACTGGCTCTTGCCAAGATGTTGCTTTGCCAACTCTGCGGAATGGATGTCAACGAGGATATCACATTGGCTGACGAGGATAATAAGGAACTGGCTACTGCCGCTGAAGCCATGGAGGCGGATATGGATAGCCATAATATAATGGTCAGTGAGAGCCGCCCTGAGCTTAGGGTTCTGCAGAATGCGGTTGACATAAGCAAGCAGATTGTCAACGTGGCAAAGGCTGGACATCTGCCCAAGGTTATGCTCACTGGAGGATATATGACTACCAACCCTAATGTGTATAACGGATTCCAGAGACGGTTTGCAGGAACATGGAACATAGGTGTGATGGTCACTGTGCCTGTATGGAACTGGAACGATGTTACGTATAAGGTGAGGGCAGCCAAGAACCAGGCGATGATTGCCGAACTGGAACTGGATGACGTGCGCGAGAAAGTGGAGCTGCAGGTGAGCCAGGGTAACTTCAGAGTCAATGAGGCTGCTAAGAAACTCAGGCTTGCAGATGCCAGTACGAAGCGTGCGGAGGAGAACTTGAGATGTGCTAACTTGGGATTCCGCGAAGGAGTGATGCAGTCAACCGAAGTGATGGAGGCACAGACTGCTTGGCTGCAGGCTCAGTCGCAGAGGATAGATGCCGAGATAGATGTTAAACTAAGCCGGGTGAACCTGAAGAAGGCACTTGGTACTTTACACGAATAAGATTATGTCAGAAAAATCACAGCATAAGAATATAATACTCGCCACGATGGCATTTACGGCGGTCGTGGCTGTTGTGGGGCTAATAGGATTCCTTACGCTCGGCAACAAGCAGGAAGTGCTGCAGGGGCAAGTGGAAGTGAACGAATACCGCGTAGCAAGCAAGGTGCCGGGACGTATATTGGAAATTAGGGTCAAGGAGGGCGACTATGTAAAGGCTGGCGACACGCTGGTTATTATCGACGCTCCTGACGTGATGGCCAAGCAGGCGCAGGCGGAAAGTGCCGAGAGTGCCGCTTCGGCTATGGACGAGATGGCACGCAACGGTGCACGTCAAGAACAGATACGAGCTGCCTTCGAGGTGCTGCAGCAGACAAAGGCAGGACTGGAGATTGCCGAAAAATCCTACAACCGCATCCAAAGACTATTTGACGAGGGGGTTATGAGTGAGCAGAAGCGCGACGAGGCTTTCGCCAGCTACAAGGCTATGGAGGCACAGGTGAAGGCTGCACAGAGCCAGTATGACATGGCGCGTAACGGTGCACGACGTGAGGAGAAGATGGCTGCAGCTGCACAGGTGAAGAGAGCCAAGGGGGCTGTGGCTGAGGTTAACTCATACGTTAACGAGATGGTACAGGTGGCAACACACGACGGCGAGGTGAGCGAGGTCTTCCCTGAAGTGGGCGAACTTGTTGGCACCGGCAGTCCTATTATGACCATTTCACTGATGAACGACGTGTGGGCTTCGTTCAACGTGCGCGAGGACCAGCTTGGCTCCATGGCTGTTGGACAAACCATACATACCTTTGTTCCGGCATTCAACAAGGATATGGACTTCAAGGTATATTACATGAAGGACCAGGGCAGTTATGCCACATGGAAAGCCACAAAGGCCAACGGGCAGTATGACCTCAAGACCTTTGAGGTGAAGGCTAAACCTTTGAAGGGATATGAGGGGCTGAGGCCGGGAATGTCGGTTATAATTAGGAATTAGGAATTAGGGATTAGGAATTAGGGATTAGGGATTAGGAATTAGGAATTGGGGATGAGGAGTGTCTTTCTGCGTGAATTGCGGCTTATGCGGCACAATGGGCTGTATTTGGCTTGCTTAGTGGTTTTCCCGCTGTTGGTGATGATATTCTTTACGTCACTGATGGGGGAGGGACAGCCAGCTGAGATGCCTGTGGGCGTAGTTGACCTCGACAACTCCTCGACTACGAGGAAGATAGTCCGCTCACTCGACGCTTTTCAAAACACATGTGTAAAAGGTTATTATAGCGATGTGGCCGCCGCCCGCGAGGCAGTGCAGAAGGGCGAGATATATGCGTTTATATATTTCCCGCACGACTGTTCTGCCAATATGATTACAGGAAAACAGCCAGGTATATCATTCTATTATACCATGTCCTTCCTTTCTGCCGGCTCACTTCTGCTCAGCGACCTGAAGACCATTGCCACGCTTGGATATGCAGCAGTGGCAAAGGCCAAGATGCAGGCTATGGGTGTGCCTGAAAGTCAGATAATGACTCTGTTGCAGCCCATAAAAGTGGAACTGCACAGGGTGGGCAACCCATCTACAGATTATAACGCATACCTCTCGCCGATGCTTGTGCCGGGAGTGATGCTGCTCTTCATCTTTATATTCACGGCTTACTCAATAGGTATGGAACTGAAGTTCCATCGCTCAAAGGAATGGCTCGATACGGCTGGCGGAAATATCTTCGTGGCATTGGCGGGAAAAATGTTGCCGCAGATGATTCTGAGCATGACGATGATGTTCATATACCTTATTTATATATATGGTGTGATGGGATTCCCCCATCAGGGCAGTTGGACGGTGATTTTCCTGTTGGGAGCGCTTACAGTGCTGGCTGCCGAGGGATTCGGTGTTTTCATGTTCTCGCTACTGCCGCATGTCAGGATGTCAATGAGCTTGTGCTCGCTATGGGCGGTGCTCAGTTTCTCGATGGTGGGAACTGCCTTTCCAATTATGGCTATGGACCCCGCACTGAAGGCATTGGCGTGGCTGTTCCCGCTGAGGCATTATTTCGTGATTTACCAGACGGGTGTGTTTAATGGCTTTCCGCTGACCGACTGTTGGGTGCATGTAGTTTGCCTTCTTGCTTTCGCCTTGCTTCCCCTGCCATTGATGGGGAGACTGAAAAAGGCGATGGCTGAGGGAGAGTATTTGAATTAGGAATTAGGAATTAGGAATTAGGAATTAGGGATTAGGAATTAGGGATTGGGGGGTCTGTATATGATAAAACGTTGGCTGTCGGATACGTGCTATGTTTGGGCGCGTGAGATGAGGACGGTGGTGAAGGATGAGGGAGTGCTTATCTTCTTTGTCCTCGTGCCATTGGTGTATCCTTTGCTCTACTCCTGGATATACAACAATGAGACGGTGAGGGACGTTCCCGTAGTCGTTGTGGACAACTGTCATAGCAAGATGAGCCGCGAACTGGCACGCAAGATTGACGCTTCGCCTGATGTGGAGGTTAAGGGATATGCCGCCGATATGCAAGAGGCGCAAATGGCAATGGCACGTCAGGATGCTTTCGGAATAATCTACATACCGTCAGACTTCGACCGTAAACTGCTGCGCAGGGAACAAGCTACCGTTAGCGTATATTGCGACATGAGCCTGCTGTTGGCTTACAAGGCCATATACATCACCACGATGTCTGCCACCGGAGATATGAACGCACGCCTGCAAATGAAATCAGCGGGCAAGACATTCGACGAGGTGGCTATGTTCAATCCCTCACAAGGCTACGGCACGTTTATCCTGCCCGCAGTGCTGATGCTCATCATACAGCAGACAATGGCTCTCGGCATAGGTATGATTACGGGTACGTCGAGGGAACGCAACGGAAGGGGAAGACTCTATCCTTCCGGCAAGCACTACCGAAACTTCCTTCAGGTGATGCTTGGCAAGTCGTTGTGCTACTTTATGATATACGCCGTAGTGACAGTATATTTGGCTTGCGTCATACCGCAGATATTCAGTTTTATGCAGATAGCCAGGCCTGTGGATCTCATTGCCTTGCTCGTGCCCTTTGTCATCGCCTGCATATTCTTTGCAATGACTGTGACGAGCATGGTGAGATACCGCGAGAACGTTATTCTCATTGTCGTCTTCATGTCAGTTCCGCTCATGTTCATCTCGGGATTGTCATGGCCTCAAAGCAATATCTCCTGGTGGTGGCAGTCGGTGTCGTGGCTCTTCCCTTCCACCTTCGGCATCCAGGGATTCGTGCGTATCAGCGAGATGGGAGCCACTGCCCACGACATAATGCCAAGCATTGGTGCATTATGGCTGCAGGCCCTGTGCTATTTCCTTACTACTTGTTTAATCTACGGCAGAACTCAGCGCAAGTGATGGCAGTGGCAACGGCCACGTTTAGACTCTCGGCGCAGTCGCCTCCTTGGCGGAAGTTTGGTATGAGCAGAGGTTTTGACACTAAGGCGCGCACCTCTTGGCTTATGCCGTTGCCCTCGTTGCCCATGATGATGATGCCGCGTGACGACAGTTCCGAGGCATAGATGTCACTGCCGTCGAGCAATGTGCCATAGATGGGCATGTCGGCGGGAAGCGAGGTGAGGAAGGGTAGGAGAGGAGTGTAACTCACGTTCACGCGGGCAAGACTGCCCATCGTCGCCTGCACTACCTTGGGATTGTAAGCGTCAGCCGTATCGGGTGAGCATACGATATTGTCAATGCCAAACCAGTCGGCTATGCGGATGATGGTGCCGAGGTTGCCAGGGTCCTGCACTCCGTCGAGCACAAGGGAGAGGCGTTCGGGCGAAACCGATATACTCACATCATCGTCCATCTCAAGCACGGCAATCACCTGTTGCGGATGTTGCAGGAAGCTGAGTCGGCGCAGTTCGTCGTCGCTGACCGTTTCCGGCGTCACGTATGAAGGCAGCGAAGCCCTGCCGTTCCATTCCGCAGTGGCAAATACCGCCCTTGGACGATAGTGTGCCAAGAGGTCTCCCACCACCTTGGGCCCTTCAGCCACAAACAGATGTTCACGCTTGCGATTCTTCTTCATCTCAAGCGAATGAACCCATTTTATAGTGTTTTTTCCAATCATTTTTCGTAAAATATATAAAAAGTTCGCATTTTTGCCACAAAGTTACAAATAAAGTTTTAACTTTGCAAGCGATTTTGGAATAATGTGCATTAAAAGATACATATATATTATGTTGGCGGGCGTTTTGCTTGCCTCATGTTCGGGAACAAAGTTCGTTTCCGACGGTTACTCTATGCTCGACAAAGTGGAGGTGAAGAAAGATGAGGGCTACCCCGACGTCATCACATCCAAGTATAAGTCGTACGTCAGGCAGAGGGGAAACCAAAGGTGGTTCTCGGCTCTGAAGGTGCCACTCGGAATCTATTCGATGGCGGGGCGCGACACAACAAAATGGATAAACCGCACCTTGCAGCGCATGGGTGAGGCTCCTGTGATTTATGACACCCTGAAGGCGCGGCAGAGTTGCAACGACCTTGCGGCACTGTTGCACAACGAGGGTTACCTCGGCGGAACCGTGGATATGTATCTCAAGCAGAGGAAAAAGAAGGTGGTGGATGCAACATATGTCCTGCATCCTGGTGTGGCATACACTGTCAACAGCCTGAATTATGACATACAGGACGAGCGTATCGACTCGCTCCTGAGGCATAGAGGAATGTTGGGCTCGCAACGCGCTGCTGACAAGGAGGTGGAGGTGCTAAAGGCGGGCGGAAGGTTTGACGTGGCGAAGTTGGACGCTGAGAGGAAAAGGATTACGGATTTTCTTGTCAACAACGGATATTACAAGTTCAACAAGGATTATATCACCTACAGGGCCGACACTGTGGCCGGCGTGCCGAAGGTTGACCTCACCCTTGTGCTGAGGCGTTTCCTCGTGAGCCGCGACAGCGTGGGGACTCATCCGGTATATACCGTGCGCAGTATAAACTACTTGAGCGGAGACCCAGAGGACAGCAAGATTCGCCTGAGGCGCAATGTGTTGAGAAACAATACGTTCGTCACTGTGGGCAAGCCATACTCAGCCAATGACCTGCGTAAGACCTACAACAGGTTCGGAAGACTGCAGGCCATAAAATACACCAACATCACCTTCGTAGAGGACGCAGAGGCGAAGGCGTTGGACTGTAACATACAGTTGAGCACCAACGAGCCACACTCAATCAGTTTTCAGCCCGAAGGAACTAACACGGCGGGAGACCTCGGTGCGGCGGCGTCGCTGACATACCAGCACCGCAACCTGTTCAGGGGCAGTGAACTGCTTAGTATGGAATTGCGAGGGGCTTACGAGAACATCACGGGACTCGAGGGATATAGCAACCATGACTTCCTGGAATACAGTGTGGAGGCAAAGCTGCAGTTCCCGAGGTTTATTGCCCCGTTTATCTCACTTCCGTTTATTAAGCGCACAGACGCTTCGTCGGAAGTGTCGCTGATGTACGACCTTCAGAACCGTCCTGAATATCACCGCCGTGTGCTCTCGCTGGCATGGAAGTACAAGTGGAACTACACCAATCACCACGACCGCTACTGGATAGACCTGCTCGACCTCAACTATGTCTTTATGCCCTGGATTTCAGATACTTTCAGGAAAGACTATCTTGAGGACGACACCAACAGGAATGCCATTCTCAGATACAACTACGAGAACCTCTTCATCATGAAGTTCGGATTGGGATGGGCGTATAACAACGGCGTAAACGCAATCAAGGCGTCAGTGGAGACGGCAGGCAATTTGCTTGACTTCTTTGCCAAGACATGTAATGTGGGAAAAAAAGAGGACGGATATACCAAAATCTTCGACATCGCCTATGCACAATACGTGAAAGCAGACATCGACTTCACGAGATACATACAGTTCGACTATGACAACCAGCTCGTGCTGCATGCAGGGATTGGCATTGCATACCCCTATGGCAACAGTAACATCCTTCCCTTCGAGAAGCGGTATTTCTCGGGAGGGGCAAACAGTGTCAGGGGATGGACGGTCAGGGGACTCGGCCCGGGACGCTTTGCCGGCAAGGACGGAACTATTGATTTTATCAATCAGACGGGTGACATGAAGCTCGACCTGAATATGGAGTACAGGGCAAGGCTCTTCTGGAAGTTCACGGGCGCACTCTTCGTTGATGCCGGAAACATTTGGACTCTGAGAAACTATAACGACCAACCTGGAGGGCAGTTTAGCTTCAGCCGCTTTCTCAAGGATATTGCCGTGGCTTACGGATTGGGCATGAGGCTCAACTTCGACTTCTTCATCCTGCGTTTCGACTTCGGAATGAAGGCAGTGAACCCTGCCTACCGCGAGCAGCACACTACGCATTATCCCGTCTTCAATCCACGCCTGAGCCGTGACCTGGCGTTCCATTTTGCGGTGGGGCTTCCGTTCTGATGTATTGTTTGGCGGTGTTGACAGCCTTAGTATAAATGTTAAACTCTATTTTATTATCCAAAAACCTTTGCAAAGATACAGAAATAATTTGGTGGTCACACTTTTTTTTGTTACTTTTGCACCAAATAAAACAAAAAAATGCTGAAATTTATATCATTTGGTAGCGGAAGCAGCGGTAACTGCTACTGTCTATATACTGATACCGATACCCTGATAATTGACGCAGGAGTGGGGATAAGAACACTGAAAAAGTGGTTCCGCGACTATGGATTATCGATGGCTTCGGTACACAACATATTGATAACTCACGACCATGCCGACCATGTGAAATGTGTGGGTAGTATAAGTTATGAGTTGAATATTCCTGTATATACCACCAAAAACGTACACCATGGTATATACAAAAACTACTGTGTTCAGCGTAAGGTGAGCCAGGACCTCGTGCGCATAATTGAGAAGGGAGACACGTTTCAGGCGGGTGAGTTCAAGGTTACTGCCTTTGGAGTGCCCCACGACAGTGCCGACAATGTGGGATATTTCATAGAGAATGGCGGAGTGTCGTTCTGTATCGTCACTGATGCGGGCGAAATTACCGACGAGATAAAGTGTTACATCTCGCGTGCAAACTATCTCGTCATTGAGGCCAACCACGACGAGGAGATGCTGAGCAAAGGCCCTTATCCCGTTCACCTCAAGCGTAGGATAATGAGCGCTACGGGACATCTGAGCAATGCCGACTGTGGAAAGGCCATTGCCGAGAATATGAGCGAGTCGCTACGCTATGTGTGGCTATGCCACCTGAGCGAGGAGAACAACCATCCCGAGCTTGCAAGAAAGACGGTGGAAACCGTATTGCGCGGCTACGGCATAGTAGCCGGTGTTGATTTCCAGCTCGAAGTGCTGAAAAGAAAGACACCCTCGGGGGCGTTTTTGTTGAATTAGGAATGAAATGCCAATTCCTAATTCCTAATTCCTAATTCCTCATTTCTAATTCCTAATTCCTGCATTATGATAGAAATAGATAAAGTATTGAAGCGTTTGGGGATAGAAGACCTCAATGAGATGCAGCAGAAAACCACTGCCGCTATACTCGGAACAGAGAACGACGTGGTGGTATTGTCGCCGACAGGTTCAGGCAAGACGCTTGCCTATCTACTGCCGTTGGCGCACGCTATTGACGTGACTAATGACAACGTGCAGGCTCTTGTCGTTGTGCCGGGAAGGGAACTGGCATTGCAGTCGGACACCGTGCTTAAGGACATGGCTTGCGGAGTGAGGTCGGTGAGCTGCTATGGCGGACGACCTGCCATGGACGAGCACAAGGTGATAAAGAAGGTGATGCCGCACATAGTCTTCGGCACACCAGGACGAATCAACGACCACCTCGACAAGCAGAACATATCCCCATATAATATAAGGTACGTTATAATCGACGAGTTTGACAAGTGCCTGCAGATGGGATTCCACGACGAGATGTCGCGCCTCATGAAAAAGCTGCCAGGACTTCGCCGCCGTTTTCTCCTTTCAGCCACCGATGCCGAGGAGATACCTACCTTCGTGCGACTCAAGGAAGCCGTGCGAATCGACTGTCTCGACGTTAGCGAGCAGGTTCCCGCCCGTGTCACTATCCACGAGGTGAAGAGCCCCGTCAAGGACAAGCTCGCCACACTCTCACTGCTGCTGCGCTCTTTCGGCGAACGCAGTTCGGTGGTGTTCCTCAACTATCGCGACAGTGTGGAGCGCACTGCCGAGCATCTTCGCAGGGAGGGGTTTGCGGTAAGTCACTTCCATGGCGGCATGGAGCAGGAACAGCGCGAGGCGGCTCTCTACCGCTTCAGCAATGGCTCTGCCAACATCTTCGTATGCACCGACCTTGCATCGCGTGGTCTCGACATACCCGACATCGACAATATCGTCCATTACCATCTGCCGCAAGGCGAGGACGGATATGTGCATAGGGTGGGGCGCACTGCACGTTGGGATGCCAAGGGAAGGACATTCTTCGTCCTGGGACCCGAGGAGCATATACCCGAATTTGTTGATGGCGACATCAGCGACTATCCTCTGCCCCCCTCCGGCCAGCTTCCTCCTCCATCGCCAGCACGTATGGCAACGCTATACATTGGCAAGGGCAAGAAGGACAAGCTCAGCAAGGGCGACATAGTGGGATTCCTATGTAAGAAAGGCGGACTCACCTCTGCCGCTATAGGGCGCATAGATGTCAAGGAGCGCTACTGCTATGTGGCAGTGCTAAGAGAGTGCGCCGGGGATGTCATAAGAAACACAAGCGGCGAGAAAATCAAGGGGGTGAAGACAGTCGTTGAAATGGTGAAATAATACTGCATTAATATGCAAAAATACCGTTTTGAGGTGTCAAATAGACAATAAATCGCCTTTTTTGGTGACATTTTTGCTTAAAAGTTTGCGTAACTCGAATAAAAAGTGTACCTTCGCAGCGTTTTTCTGTAATTATACGGATAAAGAACATAAAATAAGGATAAAATAATACTCAAAATAATAAATTTTTAAAGGACAATCAAAATGAAGAAGTACAACTTTAATGCAGGTCCGTCAATGCTTCCACGCGAAGTGATTGAGAACACCGCAAAGCAGTGTCTGGACTTTCAGGAATCAGGTCTCTCACTGATGGAGATCAGTCATCGTGCCAAGAATTTCCAGCCCGTCGTTGACGAGGCTGAGGCTCTCATGAAGGAATTGCTTCAGGTGCCCGAGGGTTATTCGGTATTATTCCTTGGCGGTGGCGCCTCGTTGGAATTCTGTATGGTACCTTATAACTTCCTCATCAATAAGGCTGCTTATCTCAATACCGGTGTGTGGGCAAAGAAGGCAATGAAGGAGGCTAAGCTCTTCGGAGAAGTGGTTGAGGTGGCTTCTTCCGCCGATGCCAACTACACTTTCATCCCCAAGGACTGGACATGTCCTGACGATGTTGACTATCTCCACATCACCACAAACAACACTATCTACGGTACGGAAATCCGCAAGGACCTCGATGTCAACGTGCCTATCATCGCCGACATGTCATCCGACATCATGAGCCGACCTGTTGACGTGAGCAAGTACGACTGCATCTATGGCGGTGCCCAGAAGAACCTCTCAATGGCTGGTGTCACCTTTGTCATCGTCAAGAACGACGCTCTCGGCAAGGCACCGCGTCAGATTCCCACAATGCTCGACTACCGCACACACGTAGAGAAGGGTTCTATGTTCAACACACCTCCCGTTGTGCCCATCTATTGTATGCTCGAGAACCTCCGTTGGATCAAGAAGAACGGTGGTGTTGAGGCTATGGCAAAGATAGCACAGGAGCGTGCCGACATTGTTTACGGCGAAATCGACCGCAACAAGCTCTTCCGTGGCACAGTAGCAGAGGAAGACCGTTCGCTCATGAACATCTGCTTCGTGATGAACGACGAGTACAAGGAACTGGAGAAGCCCTTCCTCGACTTCGCCACCGAGCGCGGCATGGTTGGTATCAAGGGACACCGCAGCGTAGGCGGATTCCGCGCCAGCTGCTACAACGCCCAGACCATCGAGGGCGTCAATGCACTCGTGGCATGCATGAAGGAGTTTGAGAGTAAGAATTAGAAATTAGGAATTAGAAATTAGGAATTAGGAATTAGGAATGCCAAAGCGCAGCCAATTCCTCATTCCTCATTCCTAATTCCTAATTAAAAAAAATATCATGAAAGTATTAGTAGCAACAGAGAAGCCTTTCGCAGCAGCTGCTGTAGAGGGCATAAAGGCAGAGATTGAGGGTGCAGGCAATGAACTCGCCCTCCTCGAGAAATATACAGAGAAGCAGCAGCTTCTCGACGCAGTGAAGGATGCTGACGCAATGATTATCCGTTCGGACAAGGTGGATGCCGAGGTGCTCGACGCAGCCAAGCAGTTGAAGATTGTTGTGCGTGCCGGAGCAGGATATGACAACATCGACCTCGCCGCCGCCACTGCCCACAACGTGATTGCAGAGAACACCCCAGGTCAGAACGCCAACGCAGTGGCTGAGCTTGTGTTCGGTATGCTCGTATATGCAGTGCGCAACTTCTATAATGGCAAGGCTGGCACTGAACTGATGGGTAAGAAACTTGGTATTCTCGCCTTCGGAAATGTAGGACGCAACGTTGCCCGCATAGCCGCCGGATTCGGTATGGAGGTATATGCCTACGACGCATTCTGCCCCAAGGAGGCTATCGAGTCAGCTGGTGTCAAGGCAGTTGACTCACAGGACGACCTCTTCAAGACCTGTGACATCGTCTCTCTCCACATCCCCGCCACTCCCGAGACCAAGCAGAGCATCAACTATGCCACTGTAGGTCAGATGAAGAAGGGAGCCATCCTTATCAACACCGCCCGCAAGGAGGTCATCAACGAGCCAGAGCTTATCAAGCTCCTCGCCGAGCGCACCGACCTGAAGTACATCACCGACATCAAGCCCGA
The DNA here is from genome assembly GCA_022764085.1 of Prevotella sp. Taxonomy (GTDB): domain Bacteria; phylum Bacteroidota; class Bacteroidia; order Bacteroidales; family Bacteroidaceae; genus Prevotella. The sequence continues at coordinate 4,241 of JALERP010000076.1, read as the reverse complement.
TGCCGATGCCGACTTCGCCCAGTTCGAGGGCCGCTATTTCAGCACTCCCAAGAAGATGGGTGCCCAGACAGCCGAGGCCAACACCAACGCCGGCATAGCTGCTGCCCGTCAGATCAACGCCTTCTTCAAGGATGGATGCACGAAGTTTAAAGTGAATTAGGAATTAGGGATTAGGAATTAGGAATTGCTGCGCAAACCATACGCAGAGCCAAGCTTGCTTGAGCTACTAAGAGGTAGAGTCAGCAATCGACAAAGTTTTAGGAATGAAAAAATGTGACGGTGATAATGCTATTGTCTTGAAGAGCAAACAATTTGCTATAAGAATAATAAGACTCTATCAGTTTTTGAATAATTCAAAACATGAGTATATTATTTCCAAGCAGTTGTTAAGAAGTGGTACAAGCATTGGAGCCAATGTTTCAGAAGCTACGTGTGCATTTAGCAAGAAAGATTTTTTGTCAAAAATGTATATAGCTTTCAAAGAAAGTGCTGAGACGTTATATTGGATAGAATTGTTGCATGATACAGATTATCTTAATGAAACACAGTTCCAGTCCATATACAATGACTGTTTATCAATAAAAAGTCTTCTTAGTAGCATTACGAAATCAACCGCAGAAGCAATTAATTCCTAATTCCTAATTTTAATGAGGAATGAGGAATGAGGAATGAGGAATTGGCTGCGATTTGGCATTCCTAATTCCTAATTCCTAATTCCTAATTCCTAATTATAAAATAAAAGTTATGGCAAAAGTAAAACCATTCAGGGGCATTCGCCCGCCCAAGGAACTGGTCGAAAGAGTAGAGTCGCGTCCCTACGACGTGCTCAACTCCGAAGAGGCAAGAGCCGAGGCAGGCGACAATGAGATGAGCCTATATCATATCATTAAGCCCGAAATAGATTTCCCCGAAGGAACAAGCGAATACGACCCGCGGGTATATGAAAAGGCTGCCGAGAACTTCCAAAAGTTCCAGGACAACGGATGGCTCGTGCAGGACGACAAGGAACAGTACTATATCTATGCCCAGACAATGAACGGCAAGACACAGTACGGACTCGTTGTAGGAGCATACGTGGACGACTATATGACCGGCAAAATCAAGAAGCATGAGCTTACACGCCGCGACAAGGAGGAAGACCGCATGAAGCACGTCAGGGTGAACAACGCCAACATCGAACCGGTGTTCTTCGCCTATCCCGACAACAAGGTGCTCAACGACCTTATCATGCGCTATGCCGCCACTGAGCCCGAGTACGACTTCATCGCCCCCATCGACGGATTCGGTCATAAGTTCTGGGTCATCGCAGACGACAAGGACATTGAGACCATCACCAACGAGTTTGCCAAGATGCCCAACCTCTATATCGCCGACGGTCACCACCGTTCGGCTGCAGCTGCCCTCGTGGGAGCGGAGAAAGCTAGGCTCAATAAGGACCATAAGGGCGACGAGGAGTACAACTACTTCATGGCTGTATGCTTCCAGGCATCCCAGCTCACCATCCTCGACTACAACCGTGTGCTCAAGGACCTCAACCGCATGGAGTCCGACGAGTTCCTGCGCAAGCTCGGCCGCAACTTCATCGTCGAGGACAAGGGCGAGGAGATATACAAGCCGCAGCAGATTCACGAGTTCTCGATGTATCTCGACAAGCATTGGTATTCGCTTAAGGCAAAGGACGGCACGTACGACGACAGCGACCCTATAGGTGTGCTCGACGTTGACATCTCCTCCCGTCTGATTCTCGACGACCTGCTTGGCATCAAGGACTTGCGTGGCAGCAACCGCATCGACTTCGTAGGAGGACTGCGTGGACTTGGCGAGCTGAAGCGTCGTGTGGATAGCGGTGAGATGCGCATGGCATTAGCCCTCTATCCCGTCTCGATGCAGCAAATCATGGACATCGCCGACAGTGGCAACATCATGCCCCCCAAGGCCACATGGTTTGAGCCCAAACTCCGCTCAGGACTTGTTATTCATAAGCTCGGTTGAGAAGTAAAAATTAATAATTAAGAGTTAAGAATTAAGAGTTATTTTTGAACACAGAGACACAAAGTCACTGAGTTTTTTATCGGGAGCGGAAGATACAGAGAGCAGCTAAAGCTACTTTTACTAAGGACACAGAGTTTTCATCCCGGAAGGCTTTGTGGCGACTTTTAAGTCGCTTGTTGTCTTTGTTTCCAGAATAAACTTCATTCCTTTGTGTCTTTGTGTTTATAAAAATATAAAAAATTGCTGCGTGATAACATCCGCTGTAGGGTCTTTACTTTATGTAAGACCGCCCGCCGACTTGCCGCAATGCAAGTCCCCCTCGGGGGATTAGGGGGGGCTTTTAATTTTTAATTCTTAATAATAAAAGATAGCGTTGGATACATACAGGACCATAAGTGAAAAGAAAACCGGCGAGGGCTACTATACGGAGAAACGTAGCAAATTCCTCGCCTTTGCGCATCATGTCGAAACCGTGGATGAGGCGAAGGAAATTGTGGCGCAATACCGCAAGAAATACTTCGACGCACGACATGTATGCTGGGCATACATGCTCGGCGATGAGCGCACTGAGTTCCGTGCTAACGACGATGGAGAACCAAGCAGCACCGCTGGCAAACCGATACTCGGACAGATTAACAGCCGAGAACTCACCAATATCCTCGTGGTCGTGATAAGATACTTCGGAGGAGTAAAACTCGGCACCAGCGGACTCATCGTGGCATACAAGGAGGCTGCCGCCCTTGCACTGGACGACGCCGAGGAGGAAGAGCGTCTGATAGAGGAACAGATAACATACACCTTCACCTATGTTACGATGAACGACGTGATGCGCATAGTCAAGGACATGCAGCCGCGCATCGTCTCACAGACCTTCGACAACACCTGCGAGATAACCCTCGCCATACGCCGTTCACAGGCCGACCAACTAAGAAAGCGATTAGAACAGTTGTCGTTCTAATCGCTATCTTCATTATAATAATCACTTTTACTCTATGGCGTAAGATGGATTCCTTGCGAATGCCCCGCAGCACTGAAACACTGAAACGCTGAAACGCTGAAACGCTCACCCTCGCTTCTTGATGTATTTCTTTACAATATCGTCATACACCACATACCCGCGGTGCTGCCATGTTCTCAGTGTACCCTTGCCATCGCCATCCTTGCCCACTGTCCTCCTTACGTCCATATATTCTTTTTGTCGCGTTTATTTTGTAACTTCGCGGAAAAAATGGAAAAAGAAGATTTATTAGTAGTAGAGAATGTGTATGTGACGATGAACTGTCAAGAGAATATCAACGCGTTATTGACGAACTGGACAGGGCATTGGAATTATTCAAAAAGTAGTAGGTTAACCTATAAAACAATTGTCTTGATGATACGAGGTTCATAGGGACGAGGTTCATAGAGATTCATAGTGACAGGTACATTGGTTCACCCTTTCGAACCGATGAACCTGTCACTATGATTCATAAAGTAAAGACCCCTACAGCATTGGAGTATCTATGCGGATGTTATTTCACTGCGATTTTAATGTTTTCCTTGCCAATCTTGGCGACTACGATAGAGCCGGATTGTGCGGCGAAGGATGTTGTGCCGTTGATGGCGGTGGCGGTGCCGAGGGACTTACCATCGATGCCATAGAAGCTGACTGTCTCGTTGTTGTCGAGACCGGAGATGTTGATGAAGCCTCCTGCCGACTGGATGGCGAAACCACGCTCTTTTGCAGATTCAACACCATCGGCGTCTTCGATAGCTTTAATAGTTCCAAAGTCGCTCCAAGGTTCTGTTGTTTTATAAGCCTCGATTGCAGATGCAGGGACGTAAAGAGTAGCATTTTCGAAAATAAAACCAAAGAAAGCACTATAATCGGTTGATGGAACTTCCTCTGCGTAACAATAGACGTTTTCTATATTTTCACAGTAAGCGAAAGCCTCATTTCCAATACTTGTTACAGAATTAGGAATAGTGACGGAGGTGAGGCTGCTGCAATCATAGAAAGCACTCTCTCCAATACTTGTCACAGAATTAGGAATCGTAACTGAGGTGAGGCTGCTGCATTCAGAGAAAGCTCCTCCAATTATTGTTGATATATTTTCAGGTATAGAATAATGACCTTCATATCCTGTTGGTAAAAAGACAAACATATCATTTACAATAATTGGATGTGTGAAGCTGCTGCATTGATAGAAAGCATAATCTCCAATACTTGTCACAGAATTAGGAATCGTGACGGAGGTGAGGCCAGTGCA
>JALERP010000048.1 GCA_022764085.1 Prevotella sp. | reverse complement strand
CCTACAAAGTTACGAAATTTCTGTGATATTAAAGTCTTTTTTTGGTTAAAATTCAACAGAATACAGGAATCTTTTAACGATAATTGTGTTTTTTATATAGCGTTAACATTTGACGTGTTTTCCTACCCCACATTTTCCATATTATTGAAGTTTGAACTTATTTACTCAACTTTCTGAAATGATTTTGAGCCACAAAGTTTTTCATCCGCAATGCTTTGTGGCGACTTTTAAGTCGCTTGTTATCTTTGTTTCCAGAAAAAGAACTTCATTCCTTTGTGCCTTTGTGTTTATAAAAATCCACGAAGTCAATTAAGAATCTCAAGTTTCGGAAGTAATTTTGAACCACAGAGTTTAAGAGATTAAGAGTATTTATATTAGGAAAGAGACTGAATAACAAGGCATTTAGAGATCATAGAGGGCTGCGCATGATTTCATCTGCCCGAAGGCTCTGTGTTCTCCGTCGCTTGCGACCTACTCTATATAAACAAAAATCTCTTTTCCTCTTTATCTCTGTGGTTTAAATAAAACCCTTATATATTGAGAATTATCACTTCAGAAAGTTGAGTGAGAAATTCTTTTGAATATGAGAAACTATTTTGAATATGAGAAACTCTTTTGACATTGACAAGCTCAAGGCAATCCCGATTGTTGAGGTAGCCGAGAGATTAGGTATAAAGGTGAGTGGACACAAGGCCCACTGCGTGTTCCACTCGCCCGACCGTCACCCGTCACTTCGTTTTTACGAAAACAAAGGCTCGGCGCATTGCTTCACATGCGGCAAGCATATCTCGAACACCATCGACCTGGTGATGCAAGTGATGAACTGCTCGTTTGTGAAGGCATGCCAATGGCTGTCGGATGGCCATGCGACCTACTCTTGCGACAATGCCAACGTCAGCGCAGGGCAAAGCAGGGAGACAACGGCAGCAACGGTTGACCTGACCCACTTGGAAAGGCTGATAGAAAACCCACGGCTTAACGGTGAGGCCCGACGATTCCTGTTTGAGGAGCGCAAGATAAGCCAGGAGGTGGCTGCGAGGATGCGGCTGGGCAGTCTGTCGCGCGATGTGCCGATGAGCGGCGACATCCACGGTATTTGGTTTAACTCACCTGCCCTTCTCATCCCGTATTTCTCGACTGACGGGCAGTTGGTGAATCTTCAGGCACGCTATCTCGGCAGCGAGAAGAAACCGCGGTTTCAGTTTCCGAAAGGCGCACGGAGCATCATCTTCAACGCTCCCCAGTTGGCGAAACTCTCACCTGGCGACCATCTTCACATAGCCGAAGGTGTGAGTGATTGTCTTGCGATGCTCTCGGCAGGTTATAAGGCCATTGCCATCCCGTCGGCCACGTTGCTCACCTTCAACGACCGCCAAATGATTGGCGAGGCGGCGGCAAGGGTGGAAGGCCGGCTGGAGCTTGACGTATGGCCCGACAACGACCGTGCGGGTAGTGAGCTTGCCAATCAATTGGCATTATTGGCGACGGACATTGGCATTACACTACATCATCACAAGTTGCCCGAGGGATGCAAGGACTTTGGGGACTATTGGGGAGGGATTAGGAATTAGGGATTAGGAATTAGGAATTAATAACTCAACTTGCGGAAGTTATTTTAAACCACAGAGTTTAAGAGATATAGAGTATTTATACTAATGGAAGAGGGTGAATGCCAAGGCATTTAGAGCTCATAGAGAGCTGCGCATCATGTTTGCCGCATGGAAACTCTGTGTTCTCCGTCGCTTGCGACCTACTCTATAAAACCATAAATCTCTTTTTCTCTTTAACTCTGTGGTTTAAATTAAACCCTTATACATAGAGAATTATCACATGCGAAACTTAAGTTAAGTATTATAAATCTGAGGACAAAAACGTGGAACAAATAAAACGTAGAACAAAAAAATTGAGAATATGAAGATAGAAATAAAAAGATGGGGCGACAACGGTCTTTTCACCGAAGGCCAACTGATTGTGAATGGCAAAATGGCCATCCCCTACACCGTGGAATACCACGACAACAAGGTGCCGGCCGGCTCATACAAAGCCTGCCTGAAAAAATGTGGAGAGAAGTATAAGCTGTTCTTCATTGACAACAATGAAAACGAAAGGACATTCATCGCCGGCAATTCATACATCACGGCAAGGAAAGAATCGGCCGTAGTGGTGGGCAACCGACTCATCCAGGGGGCAGTGTATCAAGGACGGCAACAGCTCAGTAGGCTCATCAACCGCATCTACAAGGCGGTGAAGGCCGACAAGAATATCACCGTCACCTTCAGCGAGCAAGAGATGCAGCCGACAAGCGTAATCAAGCATTGGATGGTTGCGCGGAAAGAAAAGGGAGTTTAAACTCCTCTACATTTTTTGAAATCCCTCCACCCCTCAGCATTCTTGTATGCCTGTCGGGCTTCTTTGGGAACCGACAACTTCACGTCACTATAATTCTCATTGGAAAATGTGTCGGGCATTATGCTGGGAGGCGTGGGGGAATGCAATACTATCTTTTTCAGCGAAGTGCAGCCGGCAAAAGCATTACTTCCGATTGTCTGCACGCCTTCGCCAAACTCAACCGATGAAAGCGAGGAGCATCTGCTGAACATGTTCCCCGGTATGCAGGTGGTATGCCCTCCTATCTGCACCGTCTTTAGCCTTCTCTTTCTGTAAAACGGACCGTCGTTACAGCAGTTATCCTCCCATTCGATATTCCTTCCTATATACAAAGACTCCAACGGGCAATGATTGAACATGTCACGGCTGATGAACATCGGGGATTCTGCGTCGGCTATTGCAAGTTTCCAGAGATTATAACACATTATGAATGCCATCATCTTCAATTCGCGAATGGATGAGGGCAATGTCAATCCGACAATATCCTGATTGGCATAAAAGGTATCACCCAATTCAGTAACCTTAAATGTTTTCCCATCATAATCCACCCCAGCGGGAATTACGACCTCGCCCGAGTAATCACTTCCCCCCTTGGTCAACTTGCACGTCAAATCATCAACAGACGTTATGTCGAAAAACAATCCATTTTCCTCAAAGTCATACACACCGTCGAATTTTGTTTCTTTCTTGTCACCAAACCAAGGCATTACAGTCTTTATAAAATTTTTCATATATTATTTATTGTATTAAGTTCCATTTACTCTCCGCCCTATCGGAATCTATCAACCATATCCCATCGCCACCTATGAAAAGCGTGGAGAGTCTGACCCTGTCACCCGTTCCACACTCTGAGGCTCTGGCATTTGCCCATCCAGTCAAGAACGAGCAACGCACAGAAACCCACGCCGTGATTTATTATAAGACGAATCCTATAAACCACACCAATGGGCATCTATCGTTGCCTTGTTACGTGACTGGATTGAAACTGCCAGATTTCAGAGTGTCATGAACAAAGCGTTAGATAAACGCCTTCCCATAAATAGCGGATCCCAATAAATGTCCCCACATACCCTACGGCGCGGGAAATATATGGAAATCCGCTGCAAAATTACTGATTATTGTCGATATATGCAAATTTTTGCCAATATTTCTTCAAAAAAAATGGTAAAAGGACAACCATGCATCAATATCGCTTGATTTTCTTTGTCTTACAACCGGCAATCAATCCGTTGCCGAGAATACGGGTGTGCCGCGACATGGAGATAGAGGCAAGGTTCTTGCAGTTGGCGAATGCGCCACTGTCTATTGTCTTTACGCCCTCGGGCAGGACTATGGAAAGAAGTGACGTGCAGGAGTTGAAGGCATTTGCCCCTATGGTGATAAGGGAGTTGGGCAAGTTGATGTCGTAGAGATTGAAACAGGCAGCAAAGGCGTTGCGTCCTATCTCGTCGATATTGCCATAGCATTGCACGCGATTGAGCTTCTGACAACTTGCAAATGCCATGCGACCGATTTCCTTCAGGCTGTAAGGCAGAATGACGGTTGTAAGGTTCTCGCAATCCTGGAATGACTTTGGCGGTATTGACAATGCCGTGGTGCGGGTGAGGTCGAGGATACATACATTGCCGTTGCGCTCACCCGACTTTCCTCCACCGCAGAGTTGGCGAAGGACATCGAAGTCTTCTTTGGCAACAACTCCCGTAACCTGAAGATGATATGTGGAATACCAATCCGTGGCGAGCAACTTGTATTTCAGCGTATTAGGCTTGTCGAGATGTATTTTTCTCACAGCCGTCTCGATTGTCTTGGGAGTAACGCCGATAATCATTCGTTGGTTGATGCGGAAACCATGGAGAGTGTCGGGGTCGTAATATCGATTGCTCTTGCCATACCATCCGAAGTTGCAATGTAGGGTAGAGTCGGTACATCCGTCAACAATGAAAACATGTGCATAGGTCTTGCTTCGCTCGGCCCTCATAATCACGGGTCGTCCTGCCGCAAGTTCGCGCTTGATGGTATTCATCCAGGCTTTCTTGCCCTCAAGTCCGGAGAAGAACTTACGGTCGAGGATGTGCATATTCTTGTTATATCCGAAATACTGTTTCAGAGCGACTACCACGCTATTTAGTTTGGTGGACGCAGAGGTCTGGGTGTATTTGGTTCCCGCCGCCAGGCCGCAATCCCTCACCAATTGTGCCACCGCCATACGTTCGGCATCGGTGGTTGAGTCGGTATCTTGGTCGAACATCCAGTTGTATTCATACCTATTGCCTATCAACGGCGAGGATTGGGGAGTGCGGAAATGGCAAAGTGTCTGCGAAAGCACGATGGGGGCGCACCCCGCAAGCACATGTCGAGTGCCAGTGGTGTCGTTTTTCAATGGGGCGCACATCAGGTTGTAGGGATAATCCTGTCCCCATTGAGTTGTAATAAGTGGCTCCACCTCTTGGGCACGAATGCCCAGGGTGGAGACTATCATTATTAACAATATAACACGGAATAACATAGCTCTTTCTCAACTATTTTATCCACAGACTTTTTTTGTCCACAGAGTTTTTTTTGTTGTCCACGGATGTTTTTTCCACAGACTTTTTTTTGTCCACAGATTATCACAGATTATCACAGATTTTTTTAATATCTAAAGATATTTGATTATCACAGACTATTATCATCAATCAATAATCATCCTAATCAGAGCCTTTGGCTCTTAATCTGTGCCAATCTGTGTTAATCTGTGGTCTATAAAAACCTGTCTGTGGTCTGAATTTGGTCCACAGATTATCACAGATTATCACAGATTTTTATCTTCAATCTTTCCATCTTTCAATCTTTCCATTTTTCCATTTTTCAAAGCCTAATTCCCAATTATCTCGACCGCCTTGCGCACAATCTCGCTTTCCTCGTTGATGATGGCAAAATATTCACTCATGTCCCAGAGGTCGCGGGCTACGAGAGCTTTCAACTGCAACGAGAGCTTGGGGAGGGATTTCTGCAGCTCTTCATCGTCCTTTGGCGTCACCTTGTTCTTGGCTGCCTCGGCAATCATCTTGTCAATCTCCTGCTTCGGGAACACGAAATTGTCGCGGAAGTCATCGAAGGTCTTGTATTTCTTCTTCAGTTCCTTGCGGTGGGCATCAATATACTTGAGGTTGGTGTTGATGATATAACTCTTGGCCGACAGCTCGCGGTGGAACTTGGTGTAGGCGAGAGTGTCGAGAGGCACGAAATAATCGGGCATGATGCCACCGCCGCCATATACCGTGCGATGCTGACGGAGGGTGTAGCACTTGAGCGAATCGGCAAAGTGGATGCTGTCGGCATTGGTCAGCTCGCCGTGCTTCAGACGGTTCACCACATCCATGGCATAGTCCTTTGCCTCGCCCTTGGTATAGGGCTTCTGTATGCAACGGCCTGCGGGGGTGAAATAATGAGATACGGTGAGGCGAATCATCGAGCCGTCGGGCAGGTCGATGGGACGCTGCACCAAGCCCTTTCCAAACGAGCGGCGACCGACGACCATGCCACGGTCCTGATCCTGGATTGCGCCTGTGACAATCTCGGCAGCAGATGCCGAATACTCGTCTATGAGCACCACAACCTTGCCATCAAGGAACTTGCCGTTGCCTTTTGCCTTATATTCATATCTCGGCACTTTCCTGCCCTCGGTATATACAATAAGGTCATTCTTCTGCAGGAACTCGTTGGCTATGTTGACGGCAGCCTGCAGATAACCTCCTCCATTGCCCTGAAGGTCGAGGATAAGGTTGCGCATCCCCTGCTGCTGCAACTTGGCAAGGGCTTCGCAGAACTCATCGTGGGTAGTGGCCCCGAAATTGCCGATGCGCACATATCCTACCTCGGGACGAATCATATATACGGCATCGATGGACTTAACAGGAATCTTGTCGCGAGTGACCTTGAAGGTGAGGGTGTCCTTGATGCCTCGGCGCACTACACCGAGCACCACCTTTGTGCCCTTTGGCCCGCGCAGGCGGCGCATAATCTCTTCCTTCGACATCTTCACGCCGGCAATGGCAGTATCGTTGACATTCACGATGCGGTCGCCGGCAAGTATTCCCACCTTCTCCGAGGGTCCGCCCGTGACGGGCTGGATTACAAGAAGAGTATCTTCCACCATATTAAACTGCACACCAATTCCGTCGAAACTGCCGGCAAGAGGTTCATTGAGAGCCTTCACCTCCTTTGGTGTGGAATAAGAGGAATGGGGGTCGAGTTTTTCGAGCATACCACGTATGGCATCCTCCACCAACTTGCCTTCATCCACGCTATCCACATACATATAGTTGATAGCCATTTCGGCAATCTGCAACTTGCGCAATGGATTATCGTCATCCATTCTCATTTTGCCTTGTGCCGCGGCGGCAATGGTGATTACCATCATCACCGCAATAATTATTTTTTTCTTCATCCTTAATTCTTAATTGACTTCGTCGATTGCTGGCTTCACTTTGACTTCGTCTTCCTCTGTCGCGACTCGGGATAGCTCGAGCAAGCTCGGCTTTCCTCTCACTGCTCCATCGGTTCAGCATAGCTCGAGTGAGCTCGGCTCTGCATTCGGTTTGCGCAGCAATTCCTAATTCCTAATTCCTAATTCCTAATTTTTAATTTTTAATTCTTAATTCTCAACTCTCCTCCGCCCTGTCTTCCTCAATAACGAGGTTATCGATGATGAAGTTCTGGCGCTCCATGGTGTTCTTACCCATGTAATACTCAAGTAGCTTCTGCACCTGGTCGGTCTTGTGCAGAGTGACCTGCTCCAAGCGCATGTCGGGACCTATGAAGGCGGCAAACTCCTCGGGGGATATTTCTCCAAGACCCTTGAATCGGGTTATCTCGGGGTCGGGACCCAACTGTGTGATGGCGTTCAGCCTCTCCTCCTCGCTATAGCAATAACGGGTAATGAAATCCGTCTTCTTTGCCTGTGGCTTGGCAGCTTCGGCGGTCAGCACCTGCTTGTTCTTAATTTTCGTGCGCTTGTTGCGCACTCGGAATAACGGTGTCTGAAGCACATATACATGCCCCTTCTTTATCAGTTCGGGGAAGAACTGCAAGAAGAAGGTTATGATGAGCAACCGGATGTGCATACCATCCACATCGGCATCAGTTGCCACTATCACCTTATTATATCTGAGGGTGTCGAGCCCGTCCTCAATGTCGAGGGCTGCCTGCAGGAGATTGAACTCCTCATTCTCATATACCACCTTCTTGGTCAAGCCGAAAGAGTTAAGGGGCTTACCGCGCAGGGAGAATACGGCCTGGGTGTTTACATCGCGGCTCTTGGTGATACTTCCGCTCGCGGAGTCGCCCTCGGTAATGAATATCGAACTTTCCTCCTTGCGGTCGTTCTTGGCATCGCTGAAGTGGATGCGGCAGTCGCGCAGCTTGCGGTTGTGGAGATTGGCTTTCTTGGCGCGCTCGCGAGCCAGTTTGGTCACTCCGGCCATCGCCTTGCGCTCACGCTCGTTCTCCTGAATCTTCTGAAGCATCACATCCGACACTTCGGTATTCTTATGAAGATAATTGTCAACCTCGGTCTTGACGAAGTCACCCACATACTTGTTGATACTTACTCCGCCATTTGGAACCATGGTAAGCGAACCGAGCTTAATCTTGGTCTGACTCTCGAACATCGGTTCCTCAACATTGATGGCAATGGCTGCGACGATACCATTTCGGATGTCGCCATACTCGAAGTTCTTGTTGTAGAACTCCTTGATGGTCTTGGCGATATGCTCCTTGAAGGCACTCTGATGCGTACCGCCCTGGGTGGTGTGCTGACCGTTGACGAATGAGTGGTATTCCTCGCCATACTGGTTGGCATGGGTGAATGCAATCTCGATGTCCTCGCCCTTGAGGTGGATAATAGGATAGAGACCGTCACCCGTCATCGTGTCGTTGAGAAGATCTTTGAGTCCGTTGCGGCTCAAAATTCGCCTTCCGTTATACATGATGGCAAGCCCCGTGTTGAGATAAGTGTAGTTGCGGAGCATTGTCTCGATGATGTCATCATGGAAGGAGTAGTTGAGAAACAGCGAGTTATCCGGCTCAAAGAAGATATACGTACCGTTTTCATCGCTTGTCGGCTCGGTTGTGTCGGTCTGCAATATGCCTTTCTCGAATGTGGCAGAGCGTACCTGACCATCGCGGAAAGAGCGCACTTCGAAGTGAGAACTGAGCGCATTTACCGCTTTCACGCCCACTCCATTCAGTCCGACACTCTTTTTAAACGCTTTTGAGTCGTATTTTCCTCCAGTATTGAGCACGCTGACCGCCTCGATGAGCTTTCCCTGGGGTATGCCTCGCCCATAATCCCTGACCGACACTCGCAGCCTCTCGTCAACCGTAATCTCAATACGGTCGCCGGCGTGCATCTTGAATTCGTCGATAGAGTTGTCAATAACCTCTTTCAGCAGCACATAGATACCATCCTCGGGCAGTGCTCCATCGCCAAGGCGACCGATATACATACCGGGTCGTGTGCGCACATGTTCCATATCCGAGAGGTGTCGGATATTGTCGTCGGTGTATTCCACCGTGGTTTGTTCTTGCGATTGAAGTATTTCGTCGTCCATCTTTCAAACTAATATTATGGCTACAAAGGTAGTTAAAAACTTTCAGACAACAAAATTTATTAAGAATAATTTAGAATAATTGCATAGGTGAAATTTATTAACTCAACTTTCGCAAATAAGGATAATAGTTGGTAGTTAAGGAGTTAAGGAGTTAAGGAGTTAAGCCAAATGTTGTTGCGCTTATATCCAATGCTCAATACTAATGGCTTAACTCCCAGCGACCAATGGGAGCGACAACTCCTTAACTCCTTAACTTCCAAATAGTTGAATACATGCGAAACTTAAGTTATTAATTTTAAGCACAGAGTCACAGAGGCACAGAGATTTATTTCACCTCTGTGCCTCCATGACTCTGTGTTCAAGAATATTCTCTTTATTCCGAAACTCGAAATTACTTATTCTTGGTGGCATACAGTCCGATACATGCGCCAATGAATCCGCCCGACTGATGGGTGCTCAGGTTGACGGCATCAACTCCCTGGGCTATTGTCTCCCAGTTATGTCCGTCAACCGAGAAGCTGAAATCATAGTAGCGTCCGTCGCCATGTATCTTGAGCTTGACTGGCTTGTCGGCACATTTCTCGCAGAGGAACTTCGAGCCTATCACAACATTGTTCTTCTCAGCGCGCGTGAGAACGATGGCAGTGCGTCCGCCTACCTTCGTCTTGCCGAAGGTGAAGTTGTATTGCTCATTCTGCAACAGGGCGAAACCTGCCAGTTCCTTGTCATTAGAGGGATTAAATGTCACTTGGGTCTCTGCGGTGAAGGTGTTGTGCTGCTGGCGGCGGAACACGGCAGTGATGGGTTTCACCTCGTGGATGTTGGCATTTGACGCCTTGATTGTCAGCCCCTCGCTGCCGAGATTGTAGTTGGAGAAGTCCTGATTGCGCAGGTACATCCAGCGCATATCAAGCTTTGGACTGTCGAAGCGGTCAACATAGCTGAAGTTGCCTGTATTGTATAGGCCTTCCTCGTGCTCGAGGCCAGCCTTCTTGTTGACAGTAGGCACCACAAGCCCCTTGTCGAGAATAGTGGGCCATCCGTCCTTCCATGTCACGGGCAGGAGATATGTGTCGCGACCGGTGTTGTAGAAATCATCCTGATACGGGCGGCAAGCGAGGAACACTGCCCACCAGTCACCCTTAGGTCCCTGCACGATGTCGGCATGTCCGGCACTTGTGACGATGTCGGGGCGGTTGGGGTCAAGTCCCACTCTCTGTGTCAATATTGGATTACCCTCGGTGTATTCCTCCCATGGTCCCATCGGGTCTTTGGCGCGCAGGATAACCTCGCTGTGGAAATCGCATGTTCCACCCTCGGCACACATCAGATAATAGTATTTGCCCACCTTGAAGAGGTGAGGTCCCTCAATCCATATAGGGTTCTTCACCACGTGGGTTCCGCCTCTAAGTATTTCCTTCTGTTCACCGATGACGCAGTCGTTCTTCACGTCAAACTCGTGAATCCATATCGAGCGCTCACCCTCGTAGTTGGGCTTGCTTGATGGGGCGTCGTTGTTAACGATGTAAGCCTTACCGTTTTTGTCGAAGAAGAACGACGGGTCGATACCGCCCACTTCCTTCAGATAGATCGGTTCGCTCCATCCCTTGGCGGGGTCCTGGGTCTTGACATAGAAATTGCCCTTGCCCACATTGGTGGTAATCATATAGAACGTCTTGTTCTTCTCGTTATACGAGATTGCCGGGGCGAAGATACCGCCCGACACACGCTGATTTCCGAGCGGCAACTGGCTCTCGCGGTCGAGCACATTGCCTATCTGCTTCCAGTTGACAAGATCCTTGCTCTCGAAGATTGGCACTCCGGGGAAGAACGAGAACGACGAGTTGACGAGATAATAGGTATCTCCCTTGCGACAGATGGAGGGGTCGGGATAGAATCCTGCCATCACGGGATTGAAGTACTCGTTGGCATTGTCGATAGTCTTGTCAAAGCGAGTGTCGTCGCCCTCATAGCTGAAATACTTGAACGTTGCAGACTGCGCCATCGCGCCTGTAGCCATAAAGCCCGCTGCAACCATAGTAAATAGAGTTTTTTTCATAATCGTTGAGATGTTTTTTTTGTTGTTTCGCAAATCGGTTGCAAAGGTAGGCATTTTCGCCGACATTCAATACTGCAATTGTATCAAATAGTTTGTTATTCGTTTCATCATACCGTTTTGGGGCTTACATCACCATCGAAGACTTGACATTATTACTACGTGGAAGGTGACTTGCGCATCACCCACTCCTTGGGAGTCATGCCAAGGCGGTCGTGAAAAAGGTTATACAGTTGAGAACGCGAAGAGAAACCACAGGATGCTGATATAGCCTCGTTGCTGTATTCCGGATGTTCAAGCAACATTTGTTTTGCAGCCTCAAAGCGTATATCGGAGAGCCACACACGGAAAGTGGTGTTAAGACGCTGCTCGAAATAGTCGGTAAGGTCGCGACGGCTCACGCAGATACACGTGGAAAGGGACACTAAAGAAGCGTCGCGCTCCTGATATCCATTATTTCCTACCCACGAATCCAACCTTCTCTCAATCTCCATTGAACGTTCGGCCGACAATAATACTTTCTCTGGCTCCACTGCCGGTTCTTCGTCAACCGTTCGAAGCATGGAGCTGTTGAAACCGAGAGTGATGAAAATAACGACAAACCGAAGGATGGCAATATAAAAAACCGGTCCAAAAAACAACAACACCTTGATTGAAACGATGGAAAACGGCAAAAATACACTCATCAGACACACCAGATAAAACCCTGAGTGGATATAACTGACATAATGATGAAGGTCGGAACCGGTGGATGCCTCCACCCTGCGATAGGTGCGGCGGATCTCACGCATCGGGATGAAGATAAAGAAAACCATACAAGCCCCAAAGAGGGCATCCATAGCATATAGGAAGGCGCCAAGATGGAAACTGTCCATAACCGACAATCCGACCAGGAATAATATCAAAATCAAAAAATAACCGAATGCGCCCACATACAGGAATTTCTTCAGCATGTCGCGCCCGCACTCCAAGTTGGCTACGGCATAACAGAAAAGGAATGTCGATGGAGCATAAAACAGTATGTTGAAGGCAACACCGACATCATCACCACTCGCTCTTAGCTCAAAGGTCATCTGAAGAATATAATGCAAGACAAGAATAGACATCGCACTGACGAGCAACCACCGCGACTTCTCATATTGTGCAACACGTTCCCTGATATATTTCCTGGCGAATAATATGAATAGTATCATCACTATATTGATCAGCATACTCCCAAACTGCAACAAAAACAAAGTCTTTTCTTCCATAAATCCTGATTTTTGGATGCAAAGTTACGACTTATTCCTGTAAATCCCAAATCTTTTAATAGAAAAGACCGAAAAAAACCGCAGGGCGAGCCCCACGGTTAATCAATGGAATGATATGGTGATTATTTTTGTGTGATTTTTATGATGCAAAATTAGAGAGATTTTGTGTCAAATAAGAAAAATAAATAAAAAAACATGTCCAATTCATACCAATTAGACATTCAGTTGGTATAAAATGGACAAATCTGCAAGATAAAAAAACATACGAATAGTTAACGAGTTGACAAGTAAACAAGTTATTACTTTTGCTACTGTTTTGCAGTTGGACTATCAACTTGTCAACTTGTTTACTTGTCAACTCGTCAACTCATTTACTCGTCAACTTGTTTACTTAATTAATGAGATATATTTTCTCCTTACCATTGTAGGTGCATCTAACTGTGGCTCGACCATCGACAATCTTGCCAATCTTGATTTCCACATTTCCACCATTGGCATTTACCTTGATAACCGACTTGTCGGTGAGCGGGGCATACACCTGATAATGTGAGAGGTCCATGAAACCGTTGTCGTTGGTGGAGAAGACGGGATTCTTCGGTATGGCCACCTGCTTGCCATCTATCGTAATCTGTATCTGCGGGAGAGGCTTCGGAGTGTTGGAAGGTAACCTCTGCTCATTTTTGGCAAAGCCCAATCCGTGGATATCCACAAGACCTTCCTTGCCCTCGCCTTCTACCTTGAGATAGATGGCGTGCTTGCCTGTGAGACCTTCAACAGCTGGCACGGGTATATTATAGTAACGTGCTTCCTTCGGGGCATTGGCACCTACTTCTATCACTCCTATCTCCTTGCCATTCCATGTGCTGTTGGCATATGGGCCGTCGAGCATCACGCGGATGCGTGCAGCACCTTTGCCCTTGGAGGCAAGGCTAACAAAAAGCTGTGTGTTGTCGCCATTCTGTGTGCCGGCGAATGCCTTGATGCCCTTGGTGTCATGGGCGAGACCACCGAAACCGAAGTATTTGAATCCCACCACGCCGCCGTTAGGCACGTCGGCAAGAATCATTCCGTTGTTCCATACGTCGAAATTATCCTGCATCCAACGCTGGTCGCTCATATAGCAGGCATATCCAGCTGAATAATAAGAATAGGGAGGAAGTCCGAAGATATTGAATCCCTCACTTGTCACCTCGGCACCGGTGTATTGCATACCGTTGGAAGCTTTGGCTGTCCACTCGTTGTTCTTGGCGTAGGGGTCGTAGGCGGTTATGCGTACCATGCCGCCCTTTGCCACGGGCTTCTTGTCCCACTCAATCTTGATGGGGGCTACCATTGCCTGACGGGCAAAACCGAAGCCGCGTGGAGGACGATGGTAGAAGACATACCACTGACCGTTGATTTCCTGGATGGAACCGTGGGTATTGTGGGCGGCATTCATACCTACGAGTTGTGTGCCGTCTTCATTTGGCACAACGCCACGGGAGTCAACCAGCACGCCGCCTGAGCGCCAAGGTCCAAGGGGTGAATCGCCATAGGCATAACGCAGTGCGGAGTTTGTGGAGCCAAGACCATAGTCGGGACCGCTATATCCTGAGAACACCATGACGTACTTGTTGCCCACCTGACGGATGCTGGATGCCTCGAAGAAGTTGAAATCACCTGGATTCTGTCCCTTATAGAGGGCTGGATACTGGGTTCCCTCGGGGTCGCGGATTACTCCATAACGCTCTGAGGCGGGTATGAAGTAGTCGTGAATCTCTGTTCCAGGACGTACAGCATACATATTGTCCGGGTCAAGCTCGTAGGCGGTGGAATGGCGGAATCCATAGAAGACGTATGCACGGAAACCACGGGCATAGTCGGGGTCTTTCTTATTGGTGATATTCTCAACAAACACCGAGGGGTCGAAGTCGATGAGTGAACCCTCTACACATGCAGTACCGTCGGCATTGAGGTTGACGGGAGTGAACGGTCCGTCGGGACGGTCGCCCTTGCACACCATCGGCACTCTGCGCCATCCACGTGAATGTGGATATAGCCAATATGTCTTCTTGCCTGTTGTCTTGTCAACTGTCTCCACAAGGTCGGGTGCGAACATGGTGTCCCACTTTCCGTTGACGTAGTATGAGAAGATTGGTCCCTCGTCGCGCCACTGTGTCAAGTCTTCCACGGGTGCCGACCACATGCGGATGTCGGGACCGCAGTAGGCGGTGTAGGTAAGGTCGTGTGAGCCAATGATATAAGCTCTCATCTTTCCGGGGTTGTCCGGGTCTTCAAACACGCGGGGCTCGCCGTCGGGCAAGTGCTCCCACAGAGGGAGATAGGGGTTCTGGGCTGTAGCCAGAGTAGCAACCATTGACAAGGCTGCCATAATCAGTTTTTTCTTCATATTATTTCAATTTTATATTTATTACTCAACTTTCGGAAGTTATTTTAAACCACAGAGTTTAAGAGATATAGAGTATTTATACTAATGAAAGAGGGTGAATGCCAAGGCATTTAGAGCTCATAGAGAGCTGCGCATCATGTTTGCCGCATGGAAACTCTGTGTCCTCTGTCGCTTGCGACCT
>JALERP010000069.1 GCA_022764085.1 Prevotella sp. | reverse complement strand
AATGCAGTGCATGACAGCACACAGAGCCGATTATTTAGAACGAGAGATAATTAACAGAATTACACGAGCCGTGTGCGGTGAAAGTCGCATGCACGGTTCTTGAAGGGGAAAGCGGGGGAAACCCCGCAGACCTACTTAGATTATAAAAAACTTAAGAGGTATGAAGAATCATAAGGTGTATGAGGCGGATGACAAGATGATATCTCTTATCCGCGACAATTATAACGTGCTGCAGTCCCTCGGTTGTTTCGGCATAAATCTCGGTTTCGGTGACAAGAGTGTTAATGAGACATGTCAGGACAATGGGGTGGATACTTATACATTCCTGGCTGTAGTCAATTATACCATCAACGGTTACTATAATGCAGATGATGCCGAACGTCTGTCAATACCGACGCTTCTTCATTACCTGCAGGCTTGCCACGTTTATTACCTCGACTACCAGTTGCCCTCCATCCGGCGTGAACTACAGGAATCAATCAGCGAGGAGGATGGAGTAGGGCACTTGATAATGAATTTCTATGATGAGTATGCCCGTGAGATACGTAAGCATATGAAGTATGAGGAGAAAATGCTCTTCCCATACGTCAACGCATTGTTAAACGACGAAGTGCGCGGAGACTATGACATAGAGACATTCTCAAAGAAGCATGGTCAAACTGACCAGAAACTCAAGGAGCTCAAGAATATTATCCTTAA
This sequence comes from Prevotella sp., assembly GCA_022764085.1. Classification (GTDB taxonomy): domain Bacteria; phylum Bacteroidota; class Bacteroidia; order Bacteroidales; family Bacteroidaceae; genus Prevotella. The sequence continues at coordinate 8,960 of JALERP010000069.1, read as the reverse complement.
ATACCTTCCCGCCGACTCACAGCGTAACAACAAGTTGACCGCTACCCTATATGGTATATATAATAATGAGGAATGGCTAAACCTTCACGCTTCTGTGGAAGACAATATTTTTGTTCCAGCCATCCGAAAGCTTGAACAGAGACTACGCAAAGACTCTGTAGCCAAGAATATCACGTCGATGGTTTTTCCAAAGACGGGGGATATGAACGAGCAATTGTCAGATAGGGAAAAGGATGTCGTCGTGGCACTTGTACAAGGAATGTCGAACAAACAAATCGCTGATCATCTTTACATTTCGGTGAACACTGTAATCACACACCGCCGTAATATTGCGCGCAAACTTCAGATACATTCCTCAGTAGGACTTACAATTTACGCCATTGTCAACGGACTTGTAGATATATCTTCCGTGAAGCTATAAGAAACATCTTCCGTAAAGCTATAAGATACGTTATGTATATTGTTGGATAAAAGGTAATTATCGTAAATCGATAATTGCCTTTTACTTTTTTTAAGAAAAGATATTCGTAAAAGTTTACACTACTTTCCATTATTTTGTTGTACCTTTGCAGCCGCTATAAATAAAACAAAAGAGAAATGTCATTGGATAAGTTTGAAAGCTAAAGTTTCCCAAAACGGAAAACTTTTTATTTTCAAAATCCGAATAAGTTTCCCAAAACGAACAAGAATATTCAAAATATAACAATGGAAATTAAAAGCTTTACAATTACCAAAAGAGACGGTTCGAAGGACAAGTTCTCGCTCGACAAGATAATGAATGCCATAGTAAAGGCATTCGAGTCAGTGGAAGTAAATGCCGACTTAGGCCTGATATCCAAGATTATCAGTCATCTTGACATACAAGAGGGTATCAAGGTGGAAGACATACAGAACCAGGTGGAAGAGGCTCTCATGAAGGAAGGCTTCTACAAGGTGGCAAAGTCGTTTATGCTTTATCGTCAGCGTCATACTGAAGACCGCGAGACAATGGACAAACTGAAGTTTTTGGCTGACTATTGTGAGGCAGCAAATGCAGCAACGGGGTCAAAATACGATGCCAATGCCAATGTAGAGCACAAGAATATCGCTACTCTCATCGGTGAGCTTCCAAAGTCAAACTTTATACGTCTGAATCGCCGTCTTCTTACCGACCGCATTAAGAAGATGTACGGAAAGGAGTTGGCAGAGAAGTATATCGACCTGCTAACACATCATTTTATATATAAGAACGATGAGACAAGCCTTGCCAACTACTGCGCCTCCATCACCATGTACCCTTGGCTGATAGGCGGTACCACCTCCATTGGCGGTAACTCTACGGCGCCAACCAATCTTAAGTCGTTCTGCGGCGGATTCGTCAACATGGTGTTCATGGTTTCAAGTATGCTCAGTGGCGCTTGTGCAACTCCGGAGTTCCTTATGTATCTCAACTATTTCATTGGCAAGGAATATGGCAAGGACTATTACAAAGAGTCGGACAAGGTGGTTGACCTCTCCCTAAAGCAGCGCACTATAGACAAGGTTATAACAGACTGCTTTGAGCAGATAGTGTATTCAATCAACCAGCCTACAGGAGCCCGCAACTATCAGGCAGTGTTCTGGAACATAGCCTATTATGACAAACCCTATTTCGAGAGCCTTTTTGGAAACTTCTATTTCCCCGACGGTTCCCAGCCCGACTGGGAAGGTCTGTCGTGGCTTCAGAAGCGTTTTATGAAGTGGTTTAACAAGGAGCGCACAAAGACTGTTCTAACTTTCCCCGTTGAAACCATGGCATTGTTGAGCCATGACGGTGATGTGATAGACAAGGAATGGGGCGATTTCACTGCAGAAATGTATAGCGAGGGACATTCGTTCTTCACATATATGAGCGACAATGCCGACTCGTTGTCGAGTTGTTGTCGTCTGCGTAATGAGATACAGGATAACGGATTCAGCTATACCCTTGGTGCCGGAGGTGTGTCAACAGGTTCAAAGAGTGTTCTGACAGTCAATCTCAACCGTTGCATCCAGTATGCCATAAACAACAAGATAGACTATAAGGAATACCTCTCCAGCGTCATAGACTTGTGTCACAAGGTGCAGTTGGCATATAATGAGAATCTCAAGGAACTTCAGGCTCATGGTATGCTCCCTCTCTTTGATGCCGGTTACATCAATATGTCGCGCCAGTATCTCACCATTGGAGTCAATGGGTTAGTTGAGGCGGCAGAGTTCTGTGGACTGAAGATTTCAAACAATCCCGATTACTTGAAGTTTGTACAGACAGTTCTCGGACTTGTAGAGAAGTATAATAAGCAGTATCGCACAAAGGACGTATTGTTCAACTGCGAGATGATACCAGCAGAGAATGTAGGCGTCAAGCATGCCAAGTGGGATAGGGAAGACGGTTATTTTGTCCCGCGTGATTGCTATAATAGCTATTTCTATATCGTTGAAGACCCGAATACAGACATAATAGAGAAGTTCAAACTTCATGGCGCGCCCTATATCGAGCATCTTACTGGCGGTTCGGCTCTACACATGAATTTGGAGGAGCATCTCTCCAAACAGCAGTATCGCCAGCTTTTGAAGGTGGCAGCAAAGGAGGGTTGCAACTACTTCACATTCAATGTGCCGAATACCCTCTGCAATGACTGCGGAAATATTGACAAGCGTTATCTCAAGGAGTGTCCGCATTGCCACTCAAAGAATGTTGACTATATGACGCGCATCATTGGTTATCTAAAGAGAGTAAGCAATTTCTCGGAGGCACGCCAACAGGAGGCGGGAAGGAGATATTATGCTTTGGCAAGGGATTAGGAATTAGGGATTAGGGATTAGGAATTAGGAATTCTGTTATGCTGAAATATGTAAATACGGGGGTGGTCTTTCAGGAGATTCCCGATGAGGTGACCCTTTCAATTAATCTTTCAAATTGTCCGTGCAGATGTCCGGGATGTCATAGCGAGTACCTGTGGGAGAATATTGGTACACCACTTACGGCAATGGAACTTGACCATATGGTCAGGGGTTATAGTAATGATATCACTTGTGTGTGCTTTATGGGTGGTGATGCAGAACCTGATTATGTCAACACCCTGGCCAGATTCCTTCGCCGTGAATACCCTATGTTGAAGATTGCATGGTATAGCGGAAGAAGCAAGTGGTCTCCTAAGGTGGACAAGATAAACTTTGATTATGTGAAGTTGGGACCGTTTATTGCGGAGAAAGGATGCCTGAAAGAGCGCACCACCAACCAACGATTGTATAAGAGAGCCTCGGGGGATGACTTTACTGACATTACATATCGTTTTTGGAACAATCGGTTTTGATATATGTCAATAATATGATAAAATGAAATAAAAAAACTCTTCCTTCATTGCATATTAAGGTAATTTGCCTTAACTTTGCAGCAGATTGTTTTAGGTTAGTTATTGGTTTTTAGTTTATTAGGTAATAGATTGTTAGTATGATAGGTGAGTGAGAAGTAGTTGATTTTACTAGATTGCACAAGCTGCAGCGGAGTTGTTTCCGTTGCAGCTTTGTTTTTTGAAAACTGCTTGAGAAGTCCATAAAGGAATGACTGTTGTTGCATGTAATGAACAGAGTGAATAGACTGGTTCACTATGGCTATTCAGATTATATCACGAAGGCTAATATAAATTGTAGTAAAGACTATGTTCATTTTAGGTTCCGCAGTGCGGAACATAAAACGGATGCCTATGGAGACATAATTACAATAGCCTTTGTCAAAACATTAAGACAACTGTAATCATACTTTCATAACCGTTATTCAATGAAGTAGTCATCAGGATATCATTAACTCATTACTTCCCTCATCTTGATCATGTCCCATCCGCAGAACTGGATAATAATCTTGTGGAGCTGTGTGCCCTGACGCAAGGCTTCCACCCTCGGGGCTGCTGCATAGCTGTTGATTTGCCCGACGGCCTCGTCCCACTGCTCCCGGGCTTTCTTCTCGGTATATTCCGACTTCGAGAGGTATTTCAGTTCGAGGATATAACTGTGTTTCGACTGATAATGCGTCATGTTAGGGAGAAGGAAGAAGTCGCAATATCCGTGTTTCAACTCCAGTCAAATAACATTTTCCCATTTTCCTTTTAAAATAGATACGCCGCCTCATATAGAAAACACTACATGTGGCGGCGTAATTAAGTCAAATTACTTTTGTCTTCTGTTCTGGCGTGCCTGTTTCATCTCCTCATACTTTTTCTTTTGGGATGTGGTAAGCACATCAGTGACTTGCTTGTCAATTTTCTCAAATTCAGCGCGCATCTGTTCGCGTGTAGGGCGTTCGCCTGACTTGCGCTTCGACTGGGACTCGGTGTAGATGTCGGTGATTTGCTTCTGTTGTTCGGCAGTGAGATCCAATTCCTTTGCCATTTGTGCAACTCTGTTTTCCACTGACATTCTCTGACGTCCGCCGCCACGTTGTGCCGACATGGTGCCTGCGCCCAAAAGGATAGCCAAGGCAAATACAATAATCTTTTTCATAATCTTCTGTTTTTATTTAATTTATAATAATAACCGATACATCTTTTGCTTATTTGACTGATGGGAAAGCAAATAGTTTAATCATGTATCATCACGAATTATAATGATTTAACATTGGACATCAGAATGTTAAATCATATGTTTTAGGTATTGTAGGAATAAAAAAAACGCCGTACCTTTGCACCCGAAAAACAACGTGTAGTGTCTGACCACGTAAATCCAGTTGTATTTATGCGATTAGGCCATAAGGCCACCTATTTAATATATATATGAGAAAGTCAATATTCAGAATGGCTATATTAAGCCTCACATTATTAATGTTTATGCCCATGGCGGCTCAGCAAGATTCCACAAGAGTGAAACACCGGGGAACGAAAAGCGAAAACCGACACCACGGCAAGCACATCGACAAGGAGTTGGAACTTGACGAGGTGGTGGTCGTAGCTGGTGGAGTGAGCAGGGTGAAGAAGTCGGCGTTCAACACTATAGCCGTAGATACCAAGGAAATGCAGAACACGACGAAGAACCTTAGCGACGCGCTCTCCAAGGCCCCGGGATTAAAGTTGAGGGAGTCGGGAGGAGTGGGTTCCGACATGTCGCTGATGATGGATGGATTCAGCGGCAAGCGGGTAAAAGTGTTTATCGACGGTGTGCCACAGGAAGGTGTGGGGGCGTCATTCGGACTCAACAACATCCCGGTGAGTTTCGCCAACAGGATTGAGGTATATAAGGGAGTTGTGCCCGTGGGATTCGGTACAGATGCCATAGGCGGTGTGATTAATGTGGTGACCAACAAGCGTCATAGTGGATGGCATCTTGACGCATCTTATTCCTACGGTTCATTCAACACTCATAAGTCGAACGTCAGTTTCGGTCAGACATTCAAAAGCGGACTGACATACGAGATAACGGCATTCCAGAATTATTCCGACAACAACTATCGTATCAACTCGCCCGTGGAGGACTTCGAGACGGGCAGGATAGACCGTGACAAGAAAGAGAGCGTGAAGCGATTCAACGACACATACCACAATGAGGCAATAGTGGGAAAACTGGGAGTGGTCGGCAAGAAATGGGCCGACCGGCTGCTCTTCGGATTGACTTGGTCGCAGATGTACAAGGAGATACAGACGGGAGTGAGACAGGAGATCGTGTATGGCGAGAAGCACAGGCGCAGCCACTCACTGCAACCGAGTGTGGAATACGTGAAGCACAACCTCTTCACACGTGGCCTTGACCTCACTGTGACGGGAAGCTACAACCGCGACATCACGACAAACGTGGATACCGCCTCATACAAGTATAACTGGCGGGGAGAGAAGGCATTGCTCAACTCGCCGGGCGAGCAGTCGCTGAAGCACTCGCGTGCCACCAACCACAACTGGAATGCCACTGCCACCCTCAACTACCAGTTGGGCAAGGCTCACCTCTTCACATTCAACAACGTGCTCACCGACTTCCGCCGAAGCAACGCATCGCTGCTCACCGCAGAGCCCCTCACCGACGCCATCGACAAGCGTACACGAAAGAATATCGCGGGACTGCAATACCGCCTCACTCCTGCAGACAACTGGAACCTGTCGGTTTTCGGAAAATACTATAACCTCTATGTGGCAGGACCTGTGGCTACCACCGAAATACTCGATACATACACCAAGACAAGCCATACCGTTGACTTCTGGGGATATGGTGCGGCAGCCACATGGTTTATTATAGATGGACTGCAGGCAAAACTGTCATACGAGAAGGCATGCCGACTGCCTACCATCGAGGAGATGTTTGGCGACGAGGACCTCGAGACGGGTGACATCGGTATCAAACCGGAACGCAGCGACAATGTCAACCTCAACATCAGTTATTCACGACGTATAGACAAACATACGTTCTATGTGGAGGGTGGACTGATATACCGCGACACCAAGGATTATATCCAGCGCAACATAATGAGCCTGAGCGGAGGAAAATATGCCGCATCATATATCAATTACGGAAATGTGCTTACCAAGGGGGTCAACCTATCATTGCGCTATGCCCACGGACGATGGCTGAGCATTGGTGGCAACTTCACCAAGATGAACGTATGCGACAACATGAAGACATCGATGGGCTCTACGTCGTCAAACATCAACTACAAGGAGCGTATGCCCAACCTGCCATATCTTTTTGCCGACTCCGACATCAACCTTTATTGGCGCAACTGTATCAAGAAAGGAAACACTCTCGCTCTGACATACGACAACCAGTATTTGCACAGCTTCACATACTATTCGTCGCACATCGGTGCCAACAAGTCCGATTATGTCGTGCCCAACCAGTTCTCGCACAATATGGTATTGACCTACAGTATGATGCGCGGACGATACAGTGTGTCATTGGAATGCCGCAACTTCACCAACGAGAAGCTCTACGACAACTTCTCGCTGCAAAAGGCGGGAAGGGCATTCTACGGCAAGGTTAGGGTGCATTTTTAAGGAAAAAACAGCCTCACCCCCAGCCCCTCCCCAAAAGGGAGGGGAGTAAAATGTCGGAGATCTCATTTATTGAATAACATTTAATATATATACAACAATGAAAAACTATTTGAAAATGGTGCCCGCAGCCTTAATTGCGGTAAGCCTTGCGGCTTGTTCTGACAGCGACGACAACGTGACGGATGCAACTCCCGACACTCCTGGAGTGACAGTGGGAAAAGAGGCATTCGCACTTGCCACATCACTTCCCGACGGCGAACAGACTGCCAATGTGTTGCTCACATCGCAGAGCCTAACCGAAGGCAGCGTATCGGCCATCAACAACGGACTGGTGAACGACGGTGCCACGGAATGGGTGTTCTACGGCGACAAATATCTATATGCCCTCACCTACAACCAAGGCAATGCCGGTACGACACGCTCATACGTGCTCAACTCCGACGGACAGATGAAAGCCCGTTCGGCTGAATACAAGGTGACACGATTCACATCCTTCGGCAAGTTTGGTGACTATATCCTCTCAGCTTCCACTGGCGACGGACTTTCAGAATATGCAGATGCCAACGGTAATCTGCCTAAGATGTTCCTCTTGACATACCTTGATGTGGCAAACGAGACAGCCACACAGAGCGATTCAAAGAAAAAGGACAACTTCATGTCGGAGAACTTCCTCGGCAACGGTGAGTATGCCATGCTGTCGGGATTCCTCGAGAGTGGCGGCAAACTCTATAGTGCTGCCATCGGTATGGGACTAAGTGCCTATGGTTCGGGCATTGATGGCGGAAAGTATATCCTTCCGGGCAATGAGGATCTAGTGAAGCAGGAAAGTGGCGGCTCGGGTGGCGGTTCATATGTCAAGGGCGAACTCAGCGGCACACAATATCCCAACGAGTGCTGGGTGGCAATCTTCGACAACGAGCAGCTCGACGGCAGACGACTGATAAAGACCGATAAGATCAGTTATGCATGTGGCAGATACCGCTCGCAGTACTATCAGTCGATATGGGCTGCTGACAACGGTGATATCTATGTGTTCTCACCAAGTTATGCCAAGACCGTAACCGACCCACGTCAGCAGACAACGCTCGACGCTGGTGTGGTGCGCATCAAAGCCGGGGCAACGGAGTTCGACCCCAACTATTATTATAGTATAGAGGCACAGAGTGGAGGCAAGTCATTCCTGCGCTGTTGGCATGCCGGAGGCAATTATTTCCTTCTGAGAATGTATGACCGTCCGTTCTCTCTGACGGGATATGTGGCAACAGAACTTGCAGTGTTCAATGGTGATACAGGTAAACTGACCTTCGTCAGCGGTCTGCCTTCAACCGACAAGATCACCGACTTCGGAAAAATGCCATACGTAGAGGGAGGATATATCTATATGCCAGTAATGACATCCGACGATTATCCAGCTATATATAAGATTGACCCTGCCACTGCCACAGCCACCAAGGGTTTGAGCGTTGAGGTGAGTACAGTGACGGCTGTAGGAAAGATAAAGGAGTAAAAAAATGAAAAAAGCATTAAGAAAAATACACTTGTGGTTATCGGTGCCTACGGGCATCATAATCACATTGGTGTGCTTCTCGGGTGCTATGCTCGTATTCGAGAAGGAGATTACGGAGGCTATAAAGCCCGAACTGTATTTCGTGAAAGAAGCAAAGGGAGAACCTATCCCTATGCAGCAACTGATGGAGAAGGTGGAAGAGACACTGCCCGACTCTGTAAGTATCTCGGGTGTTACTGTCTTTGCCGACAGCACCCGCACTTATCAGGTGAGTCTATCCAAGCCCCGTCGCGCCTCCATCTATGTCAACCAATACACTGGTGAGGTGACCGGACGCTCCGAGCGTCTGCCATTCTTCAATACCATGTTCCATCTGCACCGCTGGCTTCTTGGCTCATCGTCTGGTGTGGGAAAACTGATTACAGGTATATGCACCCTCGTGCTAGTGTTCATCCTTATCACAGGAATACTGATGTGGCTCACCA
>JALERP010000068.1 GCA_022764085.1 Prevotella sp. | reverse complement strand
TGGTCGTACGACCATAAAAAACAGATAAAAAGGCCACAATAAACGTAAGCAGTCTGTATATGCTAAATAAAAAGTATACCACATTCTAATTTAAAATGGTACCACTTTAAACCGGCTTCGAAGGATACGCACGTTAACCCTTCACCCTTCATATATCGATTCTAACATATTGTATATCAATGGTTTAAACAAATGAAGAGTTTCTCTAATCCTTCATAACCCTTCACAACCCTTCATAAACAAACGGAAGCTATGTGTGATTGCTCTGTCATAGGGATGACAGGCGACTGACATCCTTATGACAGTATGAATGAAGGCACTTGGGAAGGGCAATAAATAAACTATGGAAGGGCAATAATGAAGGGTTATGAAGGGTTGTGAAGGGTTAAAGCGACCCTTCACCATGATAAAATGTTGTATATTAATGTGTTACACTGTATTTATGAAGAGTGAAGGGTTGACGAACGAATTCATCGACATCTACAATTATTATGGTTACACTGTGGTGCTGTGTAGTTACAGTCATCGTAAATCTGACGGATTTGTTCGATTGTCATGTTTGTAATATGCGATAATATTAAATACGGTACAAAGTTACCAACATAACAATACGGGGTTTACAGATGGCTTACGTATCATTATGATGATTTCCGAGAATCTGCACATAAGCAGTGAACGGGCATTGGATCTGTTCTATCAGAGCAGAGTATATCGAATGCTTGTGGACCCCAGTTATGGTCTCCAGACCATGAGCGACACATATATATACGATGAGTTTATATTGGAGTTACGTGGATAACCATAGCTGTTTATTCTTATAATATCTCCATAGCTATCCACGCACACGCCTCCGCATCCGCCAAGGCATGATGGTGGTTCTTCAAGTCATATCCACAACGTGCGGCAATGATGTCGAGGTTGTGATGTCCTCCAGACCAACGTTTGCGAGATGCCACACATGTACAGTAAAACTCATAGTCGGGATAATCCATCTGATAGACACGAAAGACGGCTTTCAGACAACTCTCATCGAATGCTTTATTATGTGCCACCAATGGCAATCCCTCGATGAGTGGCTCAATTTGCTTCCATACCTCGGGAAAGACTGGCGCATTGTCGGTGTCTTCAGCACTTAATGAATAAAGAAATCGGGCATACCGATAGTGGAATGCCCGATTAATTATTTTATTGATGAACTAAATCAATATTAGAGATTCAGAGACTTCTTGATGGCCTCGATACGCTCGTCGGCTGCCTTGAGGCAACGGTCGTAGTCGGCTGCGGTCTTCATGCTGTCGTCCTTAACCTCGATGTAGAACTTGATCTTAGGCTCTGTTCCAGAAGGACGCACACTGATCTTGGTGCCATCAGCACAGAACCACTGGAGAACGTTGCTTGTAGCTGGCATGTCGAGCTTCTGTGTGCCCTCGGCTGTAGTAACCTCGAGAGTCTGGAAATCCTTCCATACAGAGATAGGACTGCCTGCGAGGTCCTTGGGAGGATTGGCACGGAAGTCGGCCATCATCTTCTTGATTTCGTCAGCACCAGTCTTACCAGGCTTGGTGACATTCACAGTGAACTCACGAGAGAATCCGTAGTCAACATAGATGTCCATCAGCAGGTCGTAGAGAGTGCGTCCGTTGTCCTTTGCCCATGCAGCAATCTCGCAGATAAGACAGATAGAAGCGGGAGCATCCTTGTCGCGCACCTTGTCGTAAGGCAGATAGCCGAATGACTCCTCACCACCGCCTATATACTTCTGCTTGCCCTCAGAGATGGCAATCTCGCGTGCAATCCACTTGAAGCCAGTGTAGCAGTCACGAATCTCAACACCATTGCGCTCAGCAATCTTTGCTATGACCTCTGTGGTAACGATGGTCTTAACCATAAAGTCAGAAGGATTGAGTTTTCCGAGCTTCTTCTTGTTCTCGATGATATAGTAAGAGAGCATCATTGCGGTCTGATTACCATTGATGATAATCCACTCGCCCTTGTTGTCGCGGCATACGATAGCCAGTCGGTCGGCATCGGGGTCGGAAGCAATCACGAGGTCAGCGTTGAGCTTAGTACCAAGCTTCATACCCAATGTCATTGCCTCTGCATTCTCGGGGTTAGGAGAAACTACAGTCGGGAAGTTGCCGTCGATAACCATCTGCTCTGGCACTACGTTGATGTTCTGGAATCCCCAAGAGCGGAGACAGAGCGGAACAATCACGCGACCAGTTCCGTGCATAGGAGAATAAACGATGTTGAGGTCCTTCTGGCGGTTGATGACATCCTGGTCAACCATAGCCTCCTTAACTGCAGAGACATAGTCCCAGTCCATCTCGCCACCAATGATTGTAATAAGTTCGGGATTACCCTGGAACTTAACGTCATCTATAGTAACCTTGTTAACCTCGTCGATGATGCCTTTATCGTGCGGAGCAAGCACCTGAGCACCATCAGCCCAATAAGCCTTATATCCGTTGTACTCGCGTGGGTTGTGGCTTGCAGTTACGTTCACACCCGCCTGACATCCCAACTGGCGGATGGCGAATGAAATTTCGGGAGTTGGTCGAAGACTCTCAAAAAGATACGCCTTTATACCGTTGGCAGAGAAGATGTCGGCAACGGTCTCCGCAAACATTCGTCCGTTGTTGCGGCAGTCGTGCCCTACAACAACAGCAATGTCCTTCTTGTCGGGGAAAGCCTTAATGAGATAGTTGGCAAAGCCCTGTGTAGCCATACCAACTATATACTTGTTCATACGGTTAGTTCCTACACCCATAATTCCGCGCAAACCACCAGTACCGAATTCCAGGTTCTGATAGAAAGCATCGATAAGGTCAGTCTTGTCTTCATTGGCGAGCATCTGCTCAACAGCCTTGCGTGTTTCCTCGTCGAAGGCGGGTGATAGCCACTGCTTTGCGGTAGCCTCACACTGTGCGATAAGTTGTGAATTATTTTCCATAATTTTTTAGTATTGAAATTGTTAGATATTTATTATTCTGTCTATTTCCTCGAACTGTTTGCCCATTGACAAGTTGAGGTATATACGGTAGAGAGCTGGCGCCCATTTGTTCTTATCCTCAGGAGCGAGAGCACGATACCTTTCCATATACGGCAATGCCTGCCTATAGACTTCAGTAATCTCCTTTTTGTTTTTTCTTATGTCCTTTTCCAGGTCGAGCACCTTATTCAGCAGTGCCATTCCAAGATTATAGTAGGGCATTGGCAGTGTGTCATTGATATGTATAATACGTTCTGACACTCTGACACATTCGTCGTTCCGTCCCATATTCAGCAACAATGTTGACTTGGCGAAAAGGAAGAGCACGTCGGTGGAATCCACCTTCAGAGCTTCGTTAGCCGTGGCAAGCGCGCTGTCGTAGTCATTATTTGAATTATAGTAATCCATCAGCTGAGGGAAGAAGTATCTGAACTCGGGATACGCCTTGAAACCGCGCTTCAGCGTAGCGAGATAATTTTCGTTGTCATTAAGTAGCTGATATGCCTCTGCCTTATATCGCAGTGTATATTTCAGCTTTGCAGTGTCGCCCTCAGCCATGTCTGTATATCTCATAACCTTTTCGGGCGATTTAATCATATAGCCGCAATAGGTGGCCCAATAAGCCGCCTCATTCAGTCGTCCGTCCTTCTTGCTATAGTTGAATCGGGCGAACATAGGATGTGTGGCTGTCCTGATAAAGCAGTCGTACATGTCGAACGCGTCGTTGTACTGTCCTTTGCGCACGAAGAACGAGCCACCAAAGTAAAGGTTGGGTCGATAATTATTTAGTGTCTCCGAATACTTCTTTCTCTGACTCTGGTCGATGGAGTCAAGTTGTGCGATGATGTCAAACATCTCCTTCGCCTGTTTGAACAATGCCGCCGTGTCATATGCCTGCTTCAGGTAGAGTTTTTCATTGCCCACGGCATACTGTTTCTCCACGGCATCAAACCATGTAATATAAATCTTTGGATTTTGGCGATTTGCAGAGTCCTTGGCCAGCAAGTCTTTCATCAACTTCACCGCCTTGTCCAAGTTAGCGCCACTCTTTATGTATGACCGCGCTTGGGAGATCTCCTTGCGTTGAGCTCTCAAGCACGGTATTGTCATTGTCAAGAGAAGCGTTATTGCAATAAGCTTCTTCATTCAATATATTTAATCACTCAAATTATTTGTTAAGCAAGCTCTGCATCTCTGCAGCTTTAGCCTCATCGCCCAGAGAGTAGTATATCTGATACAAAGGATATGCCCATCTGGTCTTCTCCTGGTCGGGGTCCATATCCTTGAGTTTCTCAAGATATCCCTTTGACTCCTTGAGCACATCAAGAATCTTATTGTTGTTTTCAACCGTGAGGCGACCAGTAGCCTTGTCAGCAAGCTGGTCTTTCAGTGCAATAGCCTTAGAATTGAGACTGATACCTATATTGAATATAACCTGAACAAACTGCGGGTCAATCTCCACCGCCTTCTTGTATGCCTCTACAGCATCATCCCATTTCTCATCGTTCATAAGCAGCTCACCCTTCAAAGCCCAAGCCATCTTGTTCTGTGGATTCTTTGAAATCTCATCATCGAGCCATACCTTCTTCTCGGCTGCCATCCAAGGTTTTGAGTAATAATCAATCATCATACCGAAGAAACGCTCGTTCTGTGGATTTTTTGCATGAAGGTCCTTAAGCGTGTTGAGATAAGCCACTGAGTCAGCATGAGTCTTGCAGTTGTCCTTCTGAGAGAAGATAAGAATCTCCTGGGCATCATTAACCTTGGCAGGATCCTTCATTGCCACGTTGGCATAACGCACAGCCTTCTCGTAGTCCTTCTGATTGTATGCAGCCAAAGAGGCGAAGTATGCAACTTCAGACATGCTCTTGTCTTCGGGGAATGTCTCACCCTCAAAGAAAGGAGCTGTGGGAGCGTCAACATAAAGTCCCCATGCCTCAAGAGCTGAAGCCTGGTCCTTGCGGTCGTTGTAGAAATAGAGACCGGCATTCACAAGCTGCGGACGGGCAGCCATCAGTCTTGAGCGGTTCTTCTTTTGGTACTTTGGCTTAACCTTACCCTTCTCGTTCGGCTGGATGTCGAACTCGTTGCACTTGTATGCATACTTGAAAGCCTTGATGAGTGAATTGCTCATGCTCAACGTATCATACGGAGTTTTCATGACCATGCTCTTCTGTGCCTCGTCATAAATCTTCGAGAATGTCTGATACTCGGCTTCACACTTTGCACCCCATTCCTCAGCCTGCTGGGCTGCTGTCTGGGCAAAAGCAGTGGTAGCTGCCGCTGCCAAAACTGCCATCATCATAATTTTCTTCATTGTAGTATTTATTAGAGATAAAACATTAATTCTCGGGAGTTATTTCAACTTCTGGTGTTGCATCTGTCTCGGGAATGACATCTTCTTCTTCCTCTGTCCGAGTCATTACCTTACATACGCTGGCTATCACGTCATTCTTCTTGGTGAGGTTGATGAGTCGTACTCCCTGTGTTGCACGTCCCATTACCCTTACGTCAGCCACCTTCAGGCGAATCAGAATACCGCTCTTGTTGATAATCATCAGGTCGTTTTCATCGGTAACTACCTTAATAGCAACAAGCCTTCCCGTCTTCTCGGTTATGCTAATGGTCTTAACACCCTTGGCACCACGGGCTGTCTTGCGATAGTCGTCAACATCGCTGCGCTTTCCATAACCGTTCTCGCTCACTACCATAATGGTCTCTGTGGCAGGGTCATTTACGCATACCAGTCCTACCACTTCGTCATCGCCGCCGTCAAGACGCATGCCTCTCACACCAGTTGAAACGCGCCCCATCGGTCGTAGCTCTTCCTCATTGAAGCGAATAGCCCTACCGTTTCGGTTGGCAAGCAACAACTCGTTGTGACCGTTGGTCAGTCGAACTCCCACCACCTGGTCGCCTTCCAATATATTAATGGCGTTTACACCATTGGCGCGTGGACGGCTGTATGCCTCCAGGCAAGTCTTCTTGATGATACCATTCTTTGTTGCGAATACTACGTAGTGGTTGTTGAGGAACTCACTGTCGTTGAAGTTCTTGATGCGCAATACAGCGTTGATGGCATCGTCAGCCTCGATATTGAGCAGGTTCTGTATCGCCCTACCCTTAGAGTTCTTTGCCCCTTCTGGTATTTCGTAGCACTTAAGCCAATAGCATCTACCCTTTTGTGTGAAGAACAACAGAGTGTTGTGCATAGTGGCTGGATAGATATACTCAGTGAAGTCCTCGTCTCGTGTGTGCGCACCTTTGCTTCCCACTCCTCCGCGGCTCTGCTCGCGGAATTCGGTCAAGGCAGTTCTCTTAATGTATCCCAAGTGGCTGATAGTGATTACCACGGGGTCATCCGGATAGAAGTCCTCTGCATTGAACTCCTCGCTCGAGTATTTGATTTCGGTGCGTCGCTCGTCGCCGTATTTCTCCTTCACCTCAAGCAATTCGTCCTTCATCACCTTCTTGCATAACTCCGGGTCGTCCAATATTTGCTGCAGATAAGCTATAAGTTTCTCAAGTTCTTCATATTCAGCATGCAACTGATCCATTTGGAGTCCAGTGAGCTGACGCAGGCGCATATCCACGATAGCCCTTGCCTGAACCTCGTCGAAGTCGAAACGCTTCATAAGGTTCTCAATAGCCTCCTGTGGTGTCTTCGAGGCACGTATAATATGCACCACCTCGTCGATATTGTCGCATGCAACAATAAGTGCCTCAAGTATATGTGCACGGTCTTGCGCCTTCTTCAAGTCAAACTTTGTTCGTCTGATTGTAACGTCGTGGCGATGGTCAACGAAATGCTTGACACATTCCTTGAGTGAAAGCAGTTTCGGACGGCCATGCACCAGTGCTATACAGTTCACTGAGAAAGAGCTTTGTAGTGCGGTCATCTTGAACAATTTGTTCAATATCACGTTTGCATTTGCGTCGCGTCTTACGTCAACCACGATGCGCATACCCTGACGTCCCGACTCGTCGTTGACGTTGGTTATACCCTCAATCTTCTTTTCGGTTGCAAGGTCGGCAATGTATTTCACGAGGTCAGCCTTGTTGACACCATACGGTATCTCGGTCACTACAATCTTGTCGTGCGAGTCACCAGTTTCGATTTCTGCCTTTGCACGCATTATGATGCGCCCTCGCCCAGTCTCGTATGCATCCCTAACGCCTTGGATACCATAAATATAAGCACCAGTCGGGAAGTCGGGGGCCTTGATGTACTCCATCAGTCCGTCAGTGTCGATTTCCTCATTGTCAATATATGCACAGCATCCGTCAATCACCTCTCCGAGGTTGTGGGTTGGTATATTAGTTGCCATACCTACAGCAATACCGTTACCACCGTTGACAAGCAAGTTTGGGATTTTTGTAGGCATTACACTTGGCTCCACGAGAGAGTCGTCGAAGTTGTTCACCATATCCACGGTGTCCTTTTCCAGGTCGTCCATGATATGCTCACCCATCTTCGACAGTCGGCACTCCGTATAACGCATTGCAGCCGGTGAGTCGCCATCCACCGAACCAAAGTTACCCTGTCCATCCACCAGTGTGTATCTCATGGCCCAGTTCTGCGCCATACGCACCAGTGCTCCATACACAGAACTGTCTCCGTGTGGATGGTACTTACCCAGCACCTCACCAACAACGCGAGCACACTTCTTGTATGGGTTGTTACTTGTGTTGCCAATCCCCATCATACCGTATAGAATACGGCGATGTACAGGCTTGAAACCGTCTCTTACATCAGGGAGTGCACGTGCCACAATCACCGACATGGAATAGTCGATGTATGAGGATTTCATCTCCTCCTCGATGTTGATTTTAATAATTCTGTCTTGATCTAATGTCTGATCCATTTTTGGATTTTCTCTATGTTATTTTATTATTATTTCTTTTAGCGTTCAAAATTACAAATAAAATCTGACACAGCAAAACATTTAAGCAATTTTTAACGGCAAAAGGCAAAAAAAATCCCGAAACGCCAATGTTTCGGGATTTTTGTATATAAATTAAACTAAACGTTTCCTATATTATTCTGCCGCGGGAGTTTCCTCCTCTACTGGAGCCTCAACCACCTCCACTGGAGCAGCGGCAGCCTCAACTACCTCCTCAGCGGGAGCGTTCTCGGCAACAACCTTTACAGGAATCTCTACACTCACTTCCTTGTGGAAGCAAACTGTAGCAACATAGTCACCAACCTTCTTTGCATCGCGCATAACGATAATCTTGCGGTCGATGTCGTGACCGAGCTTCTTCAGCTCCTCAGCCACGTGAGCTGCAGTAACAGAGCCATAGGTAACACCAGTAGCGCTAACCTTGGCTGAAATTGTGATGGCGACGTCCTTGATAGCCTCAGCCTTCTGCTCGGCGGCAGCCTTGATAGCCGCAAGCTTGTGAGCCTGCTGCTTGAGGTTCTCTGCCAATACCTTCTTTGCCGACTCAGAAGCGATGACAGCCTTTCCTGTAGGGATAAGGTAGTTACGTCCGTAGCCAGACTTCA
Organism: Prevotella sp.; assembly: GCA_022764085.1. Classification (GTDB taxonomy): domain Bacteria; phylum Bacteroidota; class Bacteroidia; order Bacteroidales; family Bacteroidaceae; genus Prevotella. Next base: position 9,560 of record JALERP010000068.1, on the reverse strand, counting down.
CGTTCACGATGTCGTTCTTGTATCCAAGTCCGATAATATCTTCTTTCAGTATGATTTCCATGTGTCAATCCTCCTCTTTAATTATTTCATCAAGTCAGTAACGTATGGAAGCAGCGCAATCTGGCGGGCACGCTTGATAGCCTGAGCCACGCGGCGCTGATACTTAAGCGAAGTACCTGTGATACGGCGGGGAAGAATTTTTCCCTGCTCGTTGAGGAACTTCTTGAGGAACTCTGGATCTTTGTAGTCGATGTACTTGATACCGCTCTTCTTGAAACGGCAATACTTCTTCTTCTTGGTGTCCACTGAGGGTGGAGTCAAATACCTGATTTCTGATTCTTGTGCCATGATTTAAGCCTCCTCTGATTTTTTAGCATACTTGTTCTTGCGCTTGATAGCATACTCAGCGGCATACTTGTCGAGCTTAACTGTCATAAAGCGGATGACCTTCTCGTCGCGGCGATAGTTCACCTCAAGCTTGTTGATAAGTGACGGCTCTGCCTTGAACTCCAGCAAGCAGTAGAAGCCTGTGGATTTCTTTTGGATAGGATAAGCCATCTTCTTCAGTCCCCAGGCCTCTTCGTTCAGAATCTCTGCACCATTGTCAGTGAGAAGCTTCTTGAATTTAGCGACCGTTTCCTTCATCTGTTCATCAGACAAAACGGGAGTCAAAATGAAAACGGTTTCGTATTGATTCATACTACGTTAAAATGTTAAATTAATGTTATTTTGCAAAAATGCGGTGCAAAGGTACGCATTTTATTTCATTCTACCAAATTTTTTTTGTAATTTTGCGGCAAAATTAACGATTTATATGAAGATTAGCAGAAAAACAACAGGTTTAGGACTCGTTTTCCTCGGTTCTATCCTACTTTTAATAAGTTTTGCAGCGGGATGGACCAATTCAAACCCGCTACTGATTTCGTGTCTTATTATGATTGCCGCGGGAATAATTTTGGCGGCAAAAACGGGATCATGAATTAAGAGTTAAGAATTAAGAGTTAAGAATTAAGAATGCTATCGGCATAATTTATCTGCGGATAATGCAATTTCTCTTAACTCTTAATTCTTAACTTTTAATTCTTAACTCTTAATTGACTTCGTGATTGCTTTACTCTTCCTCGGGAGTGATGAGCTTGTAGCCCTTGCCGTGGATGTTGATGATTTCAATCTGCTCATCGTCTTTCAGGTGCTTGCGCAGTTTTGTGATATACACATCCATTGAGCGGGCATTGAAGTAATTGTCGTCAATCCAGATGGTCTTCAAGGCAAAATCACGCTGCAGGATTTCGTTGGCATGGCTGCAGAGCAGGGCGAGCAGTTCGTTCTCCTTGGTGGTCAGCTTTGTCTGCTTGTCACCGATAACGAGAAGCTGCTTCTGTGTGTCAAATGTGAATCGACCGATGTGGTAGAGTGTACTCTCCTTGTTCTTCTTTCCACGCACACGACGCAGGATCGCCTCTATACGGAACACGAGTTCTTCCATCGAGAAAGGCTTGGTGATATAATCGTCGGCCCCGATCTTGAATCCCTCCAGAATGTCCTCCTTCAGTGTCTTCGCCGTCAGGAAGATAATTGGAATCTCAGCGTTGGCGCTCCTGATTTCCTGTGCCAGGGTAAATCCGTCCTTCTTGGGCATCATCACGTCAAGCACGCAGATGTCGAACTTGGTTTTGAGGAATGCCTTGTATCCAGCGTCCCCGTCAGGACAAAGCTCTGCCTCATAGCCCTTGGCTGCCAAATACTCGCGCAGCAACATTCCCAAATTTTCATCGTCTTCGCAAAGAAGAATTTTCAAACTGTCTTCCATAATCTTTTTTTTAAATATGTTAATACTTTATTTTTTTATATTTCAATCCTTTATCACCGGCAACGTGATAGTGAACTTCGTTCCCTTGCCATATTCGCTTTCAACGTGTATCGTACCCTTATGTAGGTCGATAATTTTCTTCACGTATGCAAGTCCAAGACCGAATCCCTTGGCATCATGCAGGTTGCCGGTGTGAACCCTATAGAACTTCTCGAATATTTTCTTCAGGTTCTCCTTCTTTATTCCCACTCCAGTGTCCCTTATTGAGAGATACAGGTGGTGGTCGTCGTTCCACGTTCTCATATATATGTCGAGCGGCTCATCCTGCTTGCGGTATTTCACGGCATTGTCCAGTAGGTTGAATATCACGTTCTGGAAGTGCATCTCATCCACGTATATCGCCGAGTCAACAGCCTCTATTTCTGTGTATATCTTGCCTCCCGTATGCTCCACTCTAAGAGTAAACGAGTTGGCAATGTTCTCAACCATCTCGTTGAGGTCAAGCTCTTTCTTCTTGAACACTGCGTTCTTGCGGTCGAACATCGACATCTGCAGCACCTTTTCCACCAGGAACCTAAGCCTTTTCGACTCGTCGTTGATAACCCCTCCGAGGTGATTAAGCATAGCAGGACTCTTTCCCACGCTGTTGTCGTTGAGCATCTGTGCCGCCAATGATATGCTGGCTATCGGAGTCTTCAGCTCATGCGTCATGTTGTTGATGAAGTCGTTCTTTATCTCCGTGTATCTCTTCTGACGGAATATCACCACTATGGTGAATATGAATGTAACGAAGAGCACCAATGTAAATGCCACCGACGGTATCATAAAACGTACGCTCGAATAGATATATCCGTTGATGTCGGGAAAATGAATCCTCACAACTCCCATCTTCGACGATGGGTCGTTGCGGAAGAGCACCTGCGAATATGTGTATGGCAAACCGTCTTCTGTATAGTCGGGACATCTATATACCTCGCGCCCGTCGGCCGTTGACACCGTGAAGTGATAAGGTATGTTGATACCGTTGTTGAGCAGTTCCGCCCTTATGTCCTGGTCGAGCAACTTGAAGTTGATGCGCTCTCTCAGCGGCTTCTCACTCGCCGTGTAGAGTATGTTATATACCACCTCGTCGAGCAGTGCCTTCTGATATACATACCTGTTTCTTACAATCTCCTGCAGCGACTTCGACGCCTCGCTTATCGAGTTTTTGTCCGACCTCAGAATCATAGCCTTGGGTATGGTGGAAGGCTTGGTGGTGATGGTCTTAAGCTGGAACGACGAGTATATCGTGCCGTCCTTGCCAGCCACGGCATACTGATGCGAGTGCTGCACCACGCCGTTGAGATTGCCGCCCGCTATCACCGAGTCCTGCCTGAACGCCCTGCGCTCCGTCTCGTTGACATCCTTTTCAAGATAGCGCAGCGTCTCATTCACCTCGAGATTTCTCGACGCCTGGTAGAGACTCCTGTTGACCGATTCGTCAAACTGTTCCTTCTTCATCTTTGCCATCTCCTCAATGTAAGACAGCTGAAGATAAAGCAACACGATGAACGAGAGTCCCATTACTATTGCTATTATCCAAATCGTTGACTTCTTCATGGTTGCAAAGATACGGCAAATTTTAATAAGATGTTCCAATTAAGTTAATTATTTGCCACAATTTAAACCTAATTAACGCTCTTGGGTTATTTTACTTGCAAATATTTAATCAGCCTCAATACAAGTACTATCAAAACATAGGAAAACGCCACCTGTATCACAGTTGGGTTCAATCCTTCCACAGATGCAAACGGTAGTCCCGCTATCACTCCAAGCACATGATTGAGCAACTTGGCCAGCATATCCACAGCCTTAACTGCCAATGCCTGCAACACTGCCACAGGCCACAACACCACAGTTAAGAGCGTACCATATAATAATAAGGTGGCAAGGGGAACAGCCAAAAGATTTGAAAGTACAAACCAGCAGGGCAACGTTCCGAAATAATATGCCACCAACGGCGCTGTGGCTATTTGTGCAGCAATGCTCACCGTAACCATACTCCACAGTTTCATAGCCCGAAAATGCCTCTTGGCAAAAGTGTCGGGCAACAAGCCATTCAGCAAAGGACATATCACGATGATGCCGCCGACAGACATCACCGACAATTGGAAACCGACGTCAAACAGCACATAAGGATTGAGCAACAACATGCCAAATACAGTAGCCACCAGAACATCCATGCGGTCATATCCCCGCCTCATCACAGCCGCCAAGGTTAACATACTGAGCATCACGGCTGCCCTGACCGCCGATACTGGCATTCCCACTATCACCACATAGCACCATACGCATCCCACTATGGCAAAGCGCGACACCACGCCGTGCCCCCCAAACAAGACGGTGAGGACAAAATAAATTATCGCAAGGTGAGTGCCCGACAAGGCCAATATATGAGCCACTCCAGCCTTTGAATAGTCATCCCTCAACCGCCTGTCCACCATCTGCTTCTCACCGAGACTCATTGCCGAGACCACAGCCAGTTCGTTTTCCCCCATTCCGTTAGCCTTAAGCATGTCCATCACCTTCCCCCTCACCGCTGCCGCGCCTGATTCCACGTATGACACCCACCCGTGCCCAGCCGCGTCCTCCTCCCTGTCATTTATGGCGGCAAGCATTATACCCCATAACAATCCGGCAGAGAATACCGCTGCCGCAAGCGAAAAATTCCCCAAGCGCCCCTTCGGACGGAAAAGCGAAATTGCCGTTACAACCAATACGGTTGCAACGGCAACTATGAAAAGGTCAAGGATGCCGGTAATAAAAGGCCATTCGGCATACAGAAGGACTCCTATAGCCATGGCAAGTGTGCAAAAAAAAGCCGGACGATCCTTGACCATAAAAATATTAAATCCTCTCTTACTCCTCGTTTTCCTCTGCCTCGTGCTCCTGGATAAGCTGCTGCTGAATATCGTTGGGCACAAGCTCATAGCTGGCGAACTTCGTGGTGAACGAAGCGCGACCGCCTGTGATGGAGCTGAGGGCGATACTGTAGTTGGACAGTTCCTTCAGAGGAATCTTTGCCTGCAACTTCTGATATCCAGCCTCGCTGTCCATACCCATAATGAGGGCGCGGCGTCCCTGGAGGTCGCTCATCACGTCGCCCATGAAGTCGGCGGGAACATACACTTCCAGGTCATATATCGGTTCGAGAATCTTCGGTCCAGCCTCCCTGAACGCAGCTGCGAAGGCATTGCGTGCGGCAAGCATGAATGAAAGCTCGTTGGAGTCAACGGGGTGCATCTTTCCGTCATATACGATTACGCGAACATCACGAGCGTAGCTGCCGGTGAGTGGTCCGCGCTCCATTCGCTCCATGATACCCTTGAGGATGGCTGGCATGAACCTTGTGTCGATGGCGCCACCCACAACCGAGTTCATAAACACGAGCTTGCCGCCCCATTCGAGGTCAATTTCCTCACGGCTCTTGATGTTCATGCGGAACTCCTGTCCGCCGAACTTGAACACTGTCGGGTCGGGCATGCCGTCAGCATACGGCTCAACTATCAGGTGAACCTCTCCAAACTGTCCAGCGCCGCCCGACTGCTTCTTGTGACGGTAGTCAGCACGCGCCTGCTTGGTGATTGTCTCGCGGTATGGAATCTTCGGCTCGCCGTACTTCACCTGAATCTTCTCGTTGTTCTCGAGTCTCCACTTCAGCGTGCGCAGATGGAACTCACCCTGTCCGTGAACAATGGTCTGCCTCAGTTCCTTCGACTGCTCCACAACCCATGTCGGGTCCTCCTGCCTCATCTTGGTGAGCGCAGCCATCAACTTCTCCATCTCCTGCTCGTTAACGGCCTTGATGGCACGCGAGTACTTGGAGTTAGGATACTTGATGAAGTCATACTTGAAGTCGCAGTCCTTCTCGTTGAGGGCGTTTCCGGTTTTCACGTCCTTGAGCTTAACGGTACAGCCGATGTCACCGGCGCAAAGCTCGTCAACGGCGATACGGTTAGCACCCGCACAAGCATATATCTGTGCCATGCGCTCCTTAGAGCCACGGTCAGCATTCGACAGGTCGGCACCGGCCTTTATTTTTCCGCTCATCACCTTGAAGTATGACACCTCGCCGATGTGCGGCTCCATACCAGTCTTGAAGAAGTAGAGAGATGTGGGGCCTTCTGAGTCGGCGGGCACCTCCTCGCCACGAGTGTTGTGCACCTTCGGCATTTCGCTCACGAATGGGACAACGTTGCCCAAGAACTCCATCAGACGGCGAACACCCATGTCCTTGCCTGCACATACGCAGAACACGGGGAAAATTGAACGTGTGACGAGTCCCTTGCGGATACCCTCGCGCAGTTCGTCCTCTGTCAGAGTCTCTTCCTCGAAGAACTTCTCCATGAGACCCTCATCGTTCTCTGCTGCAGCCTCAACAAGCACCTTGTGCAATTCCATCGCCTTGTCCATCTCCTCGGCGGGAATATCCTCGATGACAGGAGCACCGCCCTCAGGCTTCCATGAGTACTTCTTCATGAGAAGCACATCGATAAGGGAGTTAAATCCGGGACCTGTGGCTATAGGATACTGAATCTGCACGCACTTAGGACCGTAAATCTCCTGCATGGTTGAGATTATGTTGTCAAAATCACATTTGTCGCTGTCCAACTGATTGACAAGGAAAATTACCGGCTTCTTCAGCTTCTCGGTATAGCGGAAGTTGTTCTGCGTTCCAACCTCTGGGCCGTACTGTCCGTTGATGAGCACCACGGCCTGGTCTGTAACGTTCAGCGCAGTGATTGCACCTCCCACGAAGTCGTCAGACCCCGGACAGTCGATGATGTTCAGCTTCTTGTTGTTCCACTCCACATGGAACACGGTTGAGAACACCGAGTAACCATATTCCTGCTCAACGGGGAAATAGTCGCTCACAGTATTTTTTGCTTCCACAGAACCGCGGCGCTTGATGATGCCGGCTTCATAAAGCATTGACTCGGCAAGTGTTGTCTTGCCGCTACCCGCACTGCCAATCAGTGCAATGTTTTTGATTTCACTCGTCTGATATACTTTCATATCTGTTTACGTTTTTAGTGAATACTATAAAGGTTCTAAAGTTATTACGACCGCTAAATTAGACATTTTCCGTGAAATACGCAAACATTTCGGGCAAAAATCTTTGTTTTATTAAACAAAATTAGTATTTTTGCATCAAATTTCAGATAAAATGGCAGGTTTATACGTTCATATACCCTTTTGTAAGTCACGTTGCGTCTATTGTGCGTTCTATTCCACAACCACCTCCGGCATGGCAGAAAAATACGTGTCGGCACTCTGTCGAGAGATGGATTTGCGCACTGGATATTGCTCTCCCGAATGGCAGACTGTCTATATCGGAGGGGGCACGCCAAGCACTCTTCCACCCGACCAGCTCCAACGCCTCTTCTCCCGCATCAACTGCTCGCATGCCACGGAGATTACCATCGAGTGCAATCCCGACGATGTCACTCCCGCCTTCGCCTCGCTGCTCGCCTCGCTGCCCGTCAACCGTGTCAGCATGGGGGCGCAGACCTTCGACGACTCGCGCCTGCGTTTCCTTCGCCGCCGCCATGGCGCTGCCGACGTCAGCCGTGCTGTCGATTGCCTGCGCGCAGCCGGCATCGACAACATCAGCGTTGACCTCATCTACGGTTTCCCCGACGAGACCCTCGACCAATGGGATGCCGACATCACCGCAGCCCTGTCTCTCAACGTGGAGCATCTCTCGGCATATTGCCTCTCCTACGAGGAAGGCACCCCACTCCACCGCCTTCTCACCGAGGGCAAGGTGGCGGAATCCGACGACGAGCTTACCCGCTGCATGTACTATCACCTCATCGACCGTCTCTCCGATGTCGGATATGAGCATTATGAAATCAGCAACTTTGCACGTCCAGGCCGCCGCTCCCGTCATAACAGCAGCTACTGGAACTCCACGCCGTATATGGGCATAGGAGCCGCCGCCCATTCCTACGATATCACAAGTCGCCAATGGAACGTCTCCGACCTCCATATATATATAAAAGAGGTAGAACAGGGCAATCTTCCCTTCGAGCGAGAGACCCTCGACCTCACCGAGCGCTACAACGACACAGTGATGCTCTCCCTTCGCACATGCGACGGTCTCGACCTCAACGAGGTTAAATCCCGCTTCGGCACCGCTCTGCATTCTTATCTTCTTCGTCAGGCACGACAATACGAAAAAAGCGGTCTGCTCGTTCATGAGTACGACCGCCTCCGTCTTTCCCGCAATGGGTTATATGTTAGTGACATGGTCATCACCGACCTACTGAAGGTATGAACCCACAAAGTTGGACGGGTTAAGAACTATGAGCCTATTCGGTTCCTTTTTCTTTGTAAATGTGTAGCATCTACTAATCTAATAGCTTCTAACTATTCTTCGAATGTTCTTCTTCACGTATGAACAGTAAGTGTTGTGTCCAACTTTGTGGGTTCACTTCAGTACCTATCCCTCTGACCCGCTCCGGGGCATATTCAAATCCTTCGTAGGAAAAAGAGTTCAAACCGGCAGGAGAAGCCTGTTGATTCTGCAGGATAAATCTCACCATTGCCCCTCGGCACGACTTTGCCCACACAGCCTGCATCTTGAGCGTACCGTTGGGTTGGCGCACATAGAACAACGGATGCACCACATCCACCTCACGGCACACACGTTTCCAATCAAACAAGTGCTCATATTCCTCGGTTGAGAGATGAACCAACACACCGTCATCTGCCTTCACGCTGTCGATGAGAGCATCAGTGAGAATGTCGCGCCAATACTGGTTAACCGGTTTGCCGTCGGCTGAAGGCAGATGAACGCAATGCTCCATCCTGTAAGGCACAACGCCATCCATAGGGCGCAACAATCCATAGAGGAAGCACGTAATCCACAAGTGACGTTGGGCAAAACCGATGGCTGCCTCATTGAGTGTCGAGGCCTTGAGATGCTTGTATGCCTGACCGTTATAAGCCATGATGGATGGCATTTTTTCGGCAATAAAGAAATTCTGGTAACGATGCCAATTCTCAGCCGCCAACTTTCTGCTACAGTCAAGTTCGCGCTCCAGAGTGTCTATATCCATTCCTGCCATATCCAATGCAATCCGGTTGGCAATCTCCTGATATTGAGGTTCCGACCATGGCTTTATGTCCGACCTCTCATACATTATCTTAGCGTTTGCGAGTAATATTTGCATAATTCATTCATTTTAATTTTTGGCAAAGATACGGATAATCTCCCAAACCGCCAAACAATTCAGAAGTTTTTTTAATTGATTGAATCTCCCACAACCACCAAGACCTGGTATAAACGCCTGAAAGTGATTAACTCAACTTTCTGAAGTGATAATTCCCAATGTATAAGGGGTTTATTTAAACCACAGAGATAAAGAGGAAAAGAGTTTTTTGTTTATATAGAGTAGGTCGCAAGCGACGGAGAACACAGAGCCTTCGGGCAGATGAAATCATGCGCAGCCCTCTATGATCTCTAAATGCCTTGGCATTCTGTCTCTTTCCTAATATAAATACTCTTAATCTCTTAAACTCTGTGGTTCAAAATTACTTCCGAAACTTGAGTTTGAGTAAATAATTCGGCGTAATCAACGACGGAACAAGTCCTTTATACCGTCCATGTCGAATGTAAGGGAGAAACGTAGTGTCTGGTCAAGGGGATTGCTTTGGGCAGTGGAGATGACATAGCCCACATCGAGTGAGAAGACGTTCATCTTGA
>JALERP010000065.1 GCA_022764085.1 Prevotella sp. | reverse complement strand
ACAACGCTCCTTTCCCAAGACTTGATCAATGAGAACAGGGGCGTCGTATGGTTTGTGGAGAAGAACAAAGAGACGGCATCATCCGAGTATTCCCGTGGTGATTCATTTGGATTGCACAAGAACCTCTCTCTGTATAACTCTTATCGCATTGGCCGATTAGGGGCAAAGCCAGAACTGGGTAGTATCTTTATAAATCTAGAGGATTGATATGGGAAAGCAACGTCAAACAGCACTTATCTTGGGTGAAGGGCCAACAGAGTTCTTTTACTTCAAATCCTTGTGCGATGTGTTCAAGCGTCTGACCATCAAACCTGATTACCCCAAGCACACAAACCTCAAGGAACTTGAAGCGAAGATAGAAGAAGGCATCGCCATGGGCTACAGCCACATCTTCTGCATCATCGATATGGACACGAAGGACAAAGAGCCAGAGTGTTCTCAATATCAGAAGCTAAAGGCAAAGTATGCAAAGCCCATTAACAAGCCAAAGAAAGGTATTTACTGTGAGGTTGAGTTCTTTGAGACCCATCGCTGTACAGAACTGTTCTTCCTCTATTATTTCCGCTACACCTCACGTCCATACGAGACACAAGATCCGTTGCTCAAAGACATCAACCAATGCGTAGAGTATCGAAAGACGATAGAGTTCTTCATCAAAACCAAAGGATTGCACGGTTACTTCGAGCGCCATGGTGGCAGTCTCGAAAAGGCTGTGGCCAATGCTAATCGGTCCATAGATGAGAAGCTAAAGAATGACAGAGATTATACATACTCTGAGCTGGGGAGGCTGATAGAAAAGTTAGAAAGCATAACCAAGCAATAGTGCAAAAAGCCGCAAGGAGGCTAACTCTCCTTGCGGCTTAGTATCTTCTTTGCGGTCAATCATGATTATGTCCGATACACACCTCTGATAATTTCTGAACCGTAGTCTCCAATTGATCTCGATACACGAGTCCTTCGATGTATTCCTGTGGGATGGACTGGCATCCGAACTTGGCACCAAGCACGGCACATGCCACGGCTGCATTGGTGTCTGCATCGCCCCCGGCATTCACAACTGCAAGGAGTCCCTCTTCAAATGAGTTGGCGTGCCAATAAGCCCAAAGTGTAACTGATAGCGTCACCAGCGTATAGCCCATGTGGTCATCATCCATCAGGTTCAACACATTCTGTTCGCTCCAGGATCTTTCGATATAATTACATATCTCAGCATCATAGCTTTGGGCCATATTCAACATCATGGACATTGTAGGTGGTTCCAGACCATAGACCAATGCGTGTATGAGTTCCGAGACTATAACACAGGAACCTACACATCGTGGATCGTAGTGGGTAAGTCGGCAAATGTTCTCCGCACAAGTCTTTACTTCCTTCGGGAAAAGACCCACCACTGATGTCCGCATCAGCCCACCGTTAGCGGCAGACTGGTACGGGCTCATTTTCCACACCTTATGTGACACCTCAAACGGACGCTCCACATAATCGCCCATCATCAGCACCTTATAAGTGTTTTCACCAATGCCCATAGGTTCACCATTGGCCCATTCTTTGAAGTGTCTGGCGATGTTGTAGAAGTCAACACCCTTGTCTTCAATGACAGCATTGGCGATGCAAAGCATCATGTCGGTATCATCCGTCCAGTCGCCAATTTCCCAGCGTTTTCGATGTCTGTCCTGAAAAATCTGGCTATAGTGACGAATCCCATTCGGATATTTCCAAGCCATATCCTCGTCCGTCATGCCCTCGGTACCAAGACCAAGAGCATCACCAATAGCCTGGCCGTAAAGGCAACCTTTAAACCTATCAATTGTATCTTGTTTCATATTGCTCAAATAATCATTTCATCAGGGACTTTATAGCGACCTTCCCCAATAGCCCAGAAACTGTCAAGCTCTTATCTACCACAAACGGCAAAGTCTGGACTCTACCTTCGCATTCAAATGTGATACGATACATTCTGCATTTCCGCAACTTGTTGTCATGACATAACGCCAATTGCTTGCCGCAGAAATGGAAGGCCTCCGAGAAGTCCATCGGTTCAATGTTTTCAAGATGGATGATGCCGTCATCCGGCACCATCTCATCGTTTGTGTTCATATGACATGGCATAGCCGCAATGTTGAAGAAGGACAAGAATGCCGGATGTACATAGTTGCGTTTCCTTTTGGTGTCTACACCAAAGCTGAAGCCGATATTCTTCACTTTAACAAATAGTTCTCTTTGCAAGATGTTCATGAATGATGGTGTATGTTAGAATGGACAATCACCAACAGACGTCTTCTCAGGGAACGTGTATAGAAGTTCCTTTATGAAATCGTCTTTGGTCGGACAAACAGGTTGGAGGTTGAGATGTTCAACAAGCGAGATGAAAGTATCTTCCTTTGGCAGGGCATTTTTGATATAGATCTCCTTCCACTCATCCGCGTTCATCTTCTCGGTCAAGTGAAACTTCTGTATCGTTGCCAACAAATCCTTAATGGCAAGGTCGGCATAGTCTATCCAGTTGCGTCTGTCAAAATACTCATAAGCGTGCGAAGTATCATGCTCCCAATCTGGCATAAGACTCTCCATGTCGCGAACCGTTCTCTGTCTGTCTTTCGGGAACATGGCATAAGCCAAACGGCAAAACACTTTATAATCGTCCAACTTCTCGATAAGACCATCGTCGGAGTTAGTGTAGCATCGTCCGCCTCTAAGTTCGCGATACAAATGTCGCACCCTCATGTCCCATTGTATAGCTTCTGCGACAACGTTTTTGGGAGCGATTCGATAGATGTAACGCATACAGTCCATGACTAGGCCATTCCATGCGATAGAGGGCACAATCATCTCAATGGGATTCCCATCCCAATCCGTCGTGCCATTGTAAAGCCTGAAATATCGTGCTATCCCGCCCCAGCAGCAGATCCTGTGCAGCAAACTATAATGTATGGCTCTCCACAGGATGTCCTTAGCTTCAGCCATGCCAATGGACCGACCCGTCTCATAGAGCAGGCGCACATAGCGGTCAAGACCACCTGCCCGTGCGCAATCAATCACGAAATGCTTGCCTTCGCGACCGATCCTTCTAGCCACGCTGTAATAATCCGCCGCCTGGACAAATTCCTGCAGATGGGAGCGCAGATAGTCAATGTTGCCATATTGAACCAACAGCTGGGCACATTCCTGTTCGTGGTGACGCTCCCACAATCCTATGAGTTTTGTTTCGAACACAGCGTCCCATGTGAACTTCAAATGCTTGTAACAGAATTTCCTATCCACCTGAGCACCATCAAGGAACAGCCAAAGGATTTTCTTTTGCAAAGAATAGTCCAGGTATGCGAAGCGCGTTTGCAATTGGGTTCGTGCCTCTGTTTTGCGGCCACTTCTTTTTGAACTATACAACTTCAGCAAAGAAGAAATAGGCATATTCCTGGGCTTTGCCTCACATGGTTTTGGCAAGAAGCCCAAGACTGCATGATAAGTCTGGAGACTGGAAGAAGATGCCTCTATTTGATCCGCGACATCCGAAAAGGCACCACCTTCAATTTCAGACATCTCTTCCAGCCAATCATATGCTGTTTCTCTCTTCATATTATTGATAATGTTTCACACTCTAGGAGCTTTATTTACCAAACAATGGCTTAGCAATAATGCCAGATGGACAGACTATGCTTCCTCATAGCATCCAAACTGAACAAGAAGCCGATATTCTGCACTTCAACATGCGCATCATCTCGTTTAGGAAGTATGATTTAATCATTAGCGTAGACCTGTATTGAACTTGAGAGATTGCCAAGCAGGTTATCCATATCAACGAAATTAGCTTGATCCTGATAAAGAACCGCAGTAAATGTCTTAGGAAGAGCAGCGTAGCCGTTGCATGCAGCCCATAACATCATGGCATACTTCTTCTCAGTATATTTTCTGTTCAACATATATCTTTCAATCTGGTCAAATCCGAAAGGCTTGAGGAAGAAAGACATTACGGACTGCAGTATAGGCATATCCTCGGGTATAGAGAAGCTGGAGATAGTGTTATGTTTATACTTCCAGTAATCCCGTAAACAGGCAAGGATTTTCTCACCTTCAGCGGAGTCAGCGGAGCCGCAGAGTTTATAGGCATTTGCAGCAATTTCTATCAGTGATAGGATGAATGCGTCCGAAATGGTGTCCAGGACATCTCTTGTGACGAGAGCGTCAAGCAGCACATTGAAAAACTCAATTTCAGCACGGTTCGCTTTCTCATCATTTAGCCTAAGCGTCCCCTCTTGAGAAATTACAACAGGGCTTAAATCTACGGCATTAAGTGACTTGCCAGCATCATTCTTTTTCTGCAGATCGTTTATCAAATCACTTACTCGTATAAAGAGCGCACCTATGGCATTGTCAAACTTAGTCTTCCCACTTTCAGACTCTATGATTCTTTGATTGAGATCCTGATATTCACTTAACAGAGACTTGTATTGCGCATTGTTTTCCTCGAACATTTTCAGCGCCTCTTTAATCTGAATTTTACGTTCATATTCAGGAGTGCCCTTCTTGAAATAGGACCTGTTCTTACCCTGAACCTCACCTTGCTTTTTTTCTTGCTCCTTAATCTGTCGAAGTTCCTCCTTAAGAGATGTGACGTTGTTGTCTTGTTCTATTCTACAAATCTCTGACTCCAGATTTCCCTTATGAAGAAGCATCTTGTCATATGTTAGTTTCCAATCAGATGACTTATACTGATTCAAGGCTTCACTTCTTAAAGATGCAAGATTTCTGATCTCCACAAACAATTGAGTAAGGATGTCAAAACTGTTCGTCTTCTCGGTTCGGATGCTGTGGAATAGTTTTTTGCACTCACGAAGCTTTACGATATATTCCTCTGGATTTCCGACTCCGACACCGTTGACCATAATCTGGGTATGCAGACCTGCAAAGCAATTCTTAATATCTTTAATTTTGGACATCAGTTCCTGCTCCTCAGCCCCAGAAGAAGTCAGTCCGCCTCGTACATAACCGACTATTGCACCTTTCAACAGATTAAATCTGTTGTCATTTGCTATATATTGATATTGTTCGAAGGAGAATGACTCCCCAAGTTTGCGTAATGTTGCAGAAGCCTTTTTCTCCTTGACGTTCTTAACAACAAAATCTGGCAAAAACTTGTCGATACATTTCACTTCAAACAGAATCTTGGACTCTGCGATAAAAGAGTCCAGCAAATCCTGACTTGAAAAACGGAACTTCACACAACCGACTTTATAATAAATGGTCTTACCATACACAAATAAAGTGCGAAGGTTCTTGACCGGTTTAACACATGACTTATCCAGGATAGAATCGTCGAGCTCGATTGAGTAGTCGCCACCGTTATCCTTGGTGGACAAAACAAGATAGTTGACCTTATCGTTGGCCCCACTAATGTATCTGCTGAGATTATTCCCGAAATTCCGCTTTCCATAAAACGCAAATGGAGACAGGCTCTCAGTAACGAAGGACTCCAGTAGGTTCCAAGAGTTGATGCTGATATAGTATTTCATGACTCGGAGGTATAATCTATTTCTGTTACGAATTCTTTGCTCACGTTATCGAGATAAGCAGTACGTTTTCCTGAATATGAGATATACAGGTTGCGCGAGGATCTGGTACATGCCACATAGAACGAATTACGGCTCTTGGCATTTGCTGTATTCGCAAACGGCACAAAGACATTGTCAAATTCAGAGCCTTTAGCAGCATAATATGTCAAGATGCAAGGAAGGTCATTATTGGAGAAGTCCAAAGTGTTTATTGTATTGAAAGGCACAACATTCCCGGTTCTATAATGTACCTGAGTCTGTACACCATGCTCATTCAAGAAATTGTTTACTTCCATAACATCTGCTTCCGTCGGAACAAGGATGGCCACGTCATCCAAGTCCTCCATCTGGATCTTATTAAGGATACCCAGCAGTTCAGCCTCACGGTTATTGTATTTAGCAATCACAGGCTTAGGATAGTTGGGATAGTCACTGTCACCTCCATCTTTCCTATTATTGGTCATCAGATCCACGCCGGTATTCTGGATTTGTTGGGCGACCTTGGCAATCGACTTAGGGAGACGGTAGTTGTAATCCAAAGACAAACGATCATAATCCAGGGCGGTAGCGATGTCTTCAATGTTACTACCTTGGCTGTTCATCTGCTGTGCAGAGTCTCCAAAAAGCGAGAGACTGACACCCGCTTTGGGAACAATGCGCTGCTTGTAGTCTGACACATTGAAGTCTTGTGCTTCATCAATGATCAAATAATCAATGACATCCTCAGACTGCTTATACATCGTGCCGCTTGGGATCAGCTCATATGTCTCCGTGTTGGTGACATCGAAGTCATCATCACAAGGACACTCGTGAAACCAACTGCATCTCCTCCCGAAAGCTGCATAGAATCTATAGTTGACCCAATCGGCGAAGTCAATGCCATAAGCAGTTGAATCCTTGGTGCAACGTTCAAACTTCCGGACGGACATATCATTGACAAGATACAGGTGAGTCCTGTCACCTTTTTTCCAATACACGTCACCTGTCATGTCGAAGCCGCGATGTGTCCAAGCCCATTCATAAGCGATACGCTCCTTGTCCAAACCAAGTGCATCCATGCCATAAGCGATCATACGTTTGAGCGCAATGGTAAAGATTACGATTGCATATGAACCCTTATCCTTCGCCTGAAGTGCGCGATGAATGGCCAGGTTGGTCTTTCCACTACCAGCTGCTCCACGAACAGCGATGCTCTTGTCGATGCTCTGTACGATGATATTTCTCTGAGAATCATCGAGATTCGAGATAAACCATTTTTCTAGTCTCATATCTTATCTAATATTATTTGTTTTTTCTTTACCCTTTATACCATGAGATAGAGATAGGTTAATAGGATATGCGTATTTTTTTGAAAAAAGTTCTGCATGGTTTACCTAATAGCTGAATGCAATAGAAAATTCTATAGTCCCTAGGGTAAAGAATTATATGGTATACCTTGTCTGGTTACCTATGCCACACCTGGAATCTATCCAAGTGTGGCTGAAAGTCTTACAGCTTAGTTTATGGAATCGGTTTCATTTATTCTTTGAAGCATACAATTTGTTACTTTCCTCCAAAAACTTGCGATAGTCCTCTTCATTGCGCTTGATAATCAGTTGCAAGATCTCCAGAGCCCTTTCACGGCTGCCGGTCTTAAATGTGAGTGGTAGTGTCTTCAACTCTTCCTTCGTGATAATGAATGAAACCCCAGAAAATCGGCTTAGCAATTTGGGGTATTTGTCTTGTACCTTTGCTTCAATGCTTTTACACAGTATAGGCTCTTCTTCTTCGAGGTCCATATAAAACGCATCATCTCGCATGGGACCATGTAATGCAAAACACGTTCCTTTAGGTATAACAACACTAACACTCCCGGTAAATGGTGCCGCAAAATGAATAAGGCATTCAAGAGTAGAGTCCTCCGTTAACACGAAGACATTCTCACCGATATTCAACGATTCTATGTAATTATTCATATGGGTATATTCTATCTTTGAATGTTTAGCGAACCAAGCATTATGGACAA
Source organism: Prevotella sp. (assembly GCA_022764085.1). Lineage (GTDB taxonomy): Bacteria > Bacteroidota > Bacteroidia > Bacteroidales > Bacteroidaceae > Prevotella. The sequence continues at coordinate 24,475 of JALERP010000065.1, read as the reverse complement.
GAAACTGTTCGTTTCTCAAAGTCAATGATCCATTTGTGTTCCAGCAGAAATTGGATACCGAGTATACCATGTATCTGTATGCCTGTTTCTTCCTGAACTTGGGCCATTGCACTAGTTGCATCCATAATCATAAATGTGGAAGTATAGTCTGTTCCCTCAAAATTAAAAGTGGCTTCTACCGTCTGGCACTCCTGATAGTTACCCTCTATTCCCATAGTTTTTTGCATCTCTTCCTGAATCTGAAACTCATCTTTAAAATGGTCGTAAACAAAAGAGAATATAGAGTTGTGAGTAGAACCTGTATCAATGAGGAAGCACACATTCTTCAATTTGCCAGACGTTAAAATCAATGGCAAGCCCGTTTTACGCAGGCCATAAGTTAAAGGAAATTCCATTTTCATTTCTTATAGGTGTTTATTGAGAACTACTTATTCGCTTTCTTCCAAGCCTTTTGGTGTATCTTGCACTGCTCGTATGCCGATTGCGCAGGATAGTAACCTTTCTTGATGGCACGCTTGTACTCCTTCTTCGCCTTGCCATATTCATGGAGTCGTTCGTAGGCTGCACCTCTATCATAATAGAGCTTACTATTATACCAGCCGGTCTTCAGAGCATAATCAGAGTAATAAATGAATCCGTTATAGTCGCCCCGATTATAACAGTTATAGGCTCTGTCTTGGTATTCATCGAAACGTTCCTTCCTTTCCTGCTGGCGGTATGCTTCCGCTTGGGCATGCAACATCAGTTCTTCATAAGAAAGAGGTTTGAATTGACTGTTGATCACCAACTGAGCAGATCCCGTTGTCGCAAAGAGGCCAAAAGCCAGCATAATCAAGTACTTTTTCATGTCTGTAGGTTTTGAAGTTACCAAGTCCATATTCCGAATCCCGTATTGCTGCGCTGCTGCGTAGTGGTATTACCAAACATATCCGTTCTACCTGTGGTAGACGTACCAGTTGATTGACCATAAGAATTGCGATGGGTAGTCGTCGTATTGCCAAACATATCCGTTCTTCCTGTTGTGGAAGTGCCAGTTGACAGCCCGTACGAGTTGCGATGGGTCGTAGTCGTATTGCCGAACATGTCTGTTCTTCCAGTGGTTGATGTACCAGTAGTTTGTCCGTACTCATTTCGGTGAGTCGTGGTGGTATTGCCAAACATATCAGTTCTGCCAGTGGTAGAGGTACCAATTGTTCGGCCATACGCATCTCTATGTGTGGTAGTTGTGTTGCCGAACATGTCCGTTCTACTGGTTGTGGAAGTACCCGTAGTTCTTCCATATTCATCACGATGAGTCGTCACAGTATTACCGAACATATCGGTCTTCGTTGTTGTAGAAGTGCCGACATTGTACTGGGCGAATGCCGAAATAGTTGCAAGCATGCAAGCTGCGACCGTTGAAAAGATCTTCTTCATATTCTTGTATGTTTTGTTGTTGATATATGTAACCTTTTCCCCTTATACCAATCCGAGTGAATAGGTTAACAGGAAAGACCATCTTTATTTTCTGTGGGTGATTTTCAGCACACGGCCAGGATTATCAATCTCAATTTTCCCAAGACGGCTCAAAACGCTTTGCCCCAACAAGAGAGGAGCTTTCTGACTTCGAACAACCGAGGCTCGGACATTGTTTAGCTCAAGTTCTCCAAAAGACACTTTTTTCAGGTTGATAACGGTGCCCACGTTTACATCCCCCTCAGCGTTCATGTATCGCTGCTTGCCAACAACGTCATTCCTGCTAAGGTAGCCATTCTTCATCATGAACGTAGCTTCAACCATTGACAACGTTACGTCACTGGCCCCCGTATCAAAGATGAAATGTAATGGCAGCCCATTGATGTGACAATTCACCTTGCACACACCGGACTCTTTGACAAACGGGATTTCCGTCACAATCATGTCGGATTCCATTCCATCTCCAAGGATGGCTCCGGTCTGCCTGCCAGTCTCAGACTTCTTGGACTTATATTTGTCGAGCAGAGCCTTGAACTCTTCTGTATTTCTAATGAAGTCCATATCGTCATCACGCTCAATGTGTGCGAATCGGCTATACCCAAGTTCGAGAGCTTTCTCCAGGTTCTTCAGGGCATTCTCCGTGTCCTGCATCTTGGAATAGATGCAAGTTGCATCATAGTAGTTGCCGGCATCCTTCGGATCACGAGCAATGATAGTATCCATGGCTGCTATGGCTTTGTCCTTTTGACCAAGGCCGAGATAAGCATACTGAATGCATTCATATTTCTCGGGCGTGTTTTCCAGTTCTATGACCTTTCTATAGTCTGCTTCAGCCAGTTCGTGCTGTCCTTGTTTGGTATAGACATCTCCGCGGCATGCAAAGGCATATGCATATTCTGGATCAAGAACGATAGACATGGTCAAGTCTTCAATAGCGCCATCCATGTCATTGCAAAGATCCTTGAACCATCCCCGTCGGTAGTAACCCCAAGCAAAGTCAGGTTGAAATGCCAGCACTTTGTCCCATTCTCTGATAGCAAGGTCTGGCTTGCCCATCTCATAATAGACATTGGCTTTATATGACATCAAATCCACGTCTGTAGAATCTAACTCCAAAGCCCTGTCTATACTCTGCAATGACTCATTGAAAAGTCCTTCCTCATATTGACACATTGCTATACGATAATAAATGACCGAAGATGGCTCTTTTTCTATCGCATCATTATATGCCTTTATCGCTTTCTCATGTTGCTTGTTCTGCTCATATAGCAAACCCTGTAGATATGGCCATTTCGGCTCGTTGGGGTTCTTGGCCGCCTGTACTCGAAGCTTTGCAGTCATCATGGTGGTAGCTGGATTCTCAAGATGACACATCAGATAGATAGCTTTCCTGTCCCAGTCCAAATTGAGTGCGCTAATGAGGTCATTTGTGGCATCATCCCACTTTTTCAGGCCGATGTATGCTTCAGCCCTGAACGAATACCCTGAAGGATAATCGCTTGCAAGCTTAACGACGTAGTCGAATTGTTTAATGGCTGCATCCCATTCCTTTTTTGCATTCGCATTTCTACCAAGTCCCATGTAGCCCATAACACCTCCAGGGTTTAGTTTTACATATTTCTGATAATCAGCATCAGCAAGGTCATATTGCGCCTGCTCAAAATAGATGTCCGCCCGATTTTCGTATAGCTCGTAGCTATTAGGGCACAGATTGATAGCTGACGTATAGTCGTTTATCGCCTTAGTGGTATCCTCAAGATTCAGGTAGATGTTCCCTCTTGTGGCATAAGCGAACTCAATGTACTCCTGATCCTTCTTCGGAAGGTACTTGATAGCCATATTGGCAGCATTGAGAGCTTTTCCATATTCCTCGTTGCGATTGTAAATCATGGCAATCCACGAGTAGGAGTAACCGTTCTTGGTATTCTCCTTTAAATCCTTGTTGAAATACTCCAACGCCTCGTCCAAGTTCTCGTTTTGGATGCCTTCCAGTCCTCTTTTGTAATTGAATGACTCGGGACGGTTTTGAGCCATAGTAGTCGCTCCTGCAAATATCAGCGCGACAAGTAATAACAGGTGTTTCATGTTCTTATATTGTTTAATGATGTTAATCCCGCATTCAATGTTTGCCTTATGCAATAGAATTCTGGGGTTCAAGAATTTCTATATATTCAGATTTATGTCCAATATGCCACTTCTTACAGTGCGAGCATTTATAGGCCTCCATCGGGCGCTTTTCTTCCGGATGGAATAAGTACCATTCGTCTATGGCTTTCAGAGCTTCCTCCAATGTCGAATAAGCCATTTTTTTCTTGAATACTATCTCTCCAGTTTGAGGATCGTAGCATCTTTTCCAGTGTGTTGACAAGCCTCTGGACAAACATTTGACATTCTCGACCTGACCAATATTGTGGAGTTGATAGGATGTTGCTCTTTTCATCCAATATCTTTCGCTATTGGCTTCATGAGAATCTCCATCCTTTGCCCGTTTGTTCATACGATGATATGCTTGGCTCATACGTTTTTCCACGATTCTACGCACCTTGCGAGAATCTTTTGCGCATTCAGTCTCAATGTCAAAATTTCTGAGTAGCATACCTTCCTTGAATTTGAGCCTCTCTTTGAACAGGTGTCCCGTTTCACCTTTGAAGCGGCTCTCCTGTCCTGCAATTTTGATTCGGCCATTGACCTTCTTTGAGAACATACATATTGCAGGAGGATCCAGCGCTACTAACGCCTTCTCTATAGTCTGCACGATCTGTTCCAAGTTAGGATTGGGGCAGAGAATGTTATCACGAAGCGAACGGATGAGACCCTTAAGGTCTTTACTTCCATTGTTCTCGTTGTTGCGAATGTAGCGACTTAATACTGATACATTCTCAGAGAAGTTCCATTCATCAATTTTGTTGTATCTCTCAATGGACTTCTTCCAATGCTTAAGGATGTTTTTTACCTTCGTATTCATAATGATATATTTTTGATTGTTCATCATCTTATACCAAGGCCATGCAAAAGGTTAACATCCAAAACCAGTCATAGAATAAAAAAGTTTTTGATGATAGTCCAGAACCATTTTATGCTTCCGCAGGAAAGCATTGCCGACAACACCATTTATATCAAACAGTGCATCCTGGCATTTTACGTCCTTCCCGCCTGTCACTGGACATGCGAAACGTTCCATAATTTGTTGCCTACCCGTTAATGAATGGATTTGGAATGGAATGATATATTCCACACTTTGAGAGCAAGCCGCCAAACTCTGAATGCAGAAAGACTCAGAGCCTTCTTTCGTAACATCTTGAATGCGCTCCAAACTGTTGGCAGATATAATGTTTATATCAGAGCCTGAATCAACGATAAAGAAGAAACATCCTCCCGCGTTTTCCAGCATTAGCATTGGCACCTTATAGCTTTCCATCCCGAGAGACATTGGAAAGCAGCCATAGATCGTATCACTCCTTTGTGAAGTCTGTTGATACAATTCGCTCGTCGAAAAATCCAATACCACTTTATTCGATAGAAAGAAATCGGACCCCAGTATTCCAGATATAGCGTAGCCTTTGATGGAAGGCAGCATACTTCTTTCAACCAAATGTGCCTCCATCATGACTCTGACATTGGAAATTGACAGTGATACCATACCTGTATAGGAATGAATGGTGCGACCAAGTCCAACCAACAAAGATTTGCCTAGGATATGGGTAGCCACATCTGCAATAAAAATACTGTTTGACGCTCCCGTGTCTACCAAAAAGTAAGAGGAAGACATACCGGATTCCTTACGAATCGTTCCTGCAATTACATAGAAGCCTTCTTCTGTCTCTATCAATCTAGCCTTTACGCTTTCCCTATATTTCATGAATTTACACATAAGTGTGGAAAGATTCAGGGATCAATCCCCGAACCTTCCAACTTTATTTTTTCTTGAAAACAGTTTTGATAATTGCAGATCCTATCTTTCTTTCCACTCCAGATTTTGTGGTTGGGATCCCAGTCGCTTTTGTGAACTCTCTCTTTAGGTGAGTTACGCCTAATGCTCTCTTCCAAGAGAAACTTAATCCAGGAATCTTCATCTTATTAGTGTCAAGATTTCTTGCGGTTTGATGATTATATGTTTGTAATGGGAGGCCAATAAAGCACTGCGCTCTTTTGTTCCCCACATGCAAGCTACGCTTTCGATGCCCGCGGCATTAGAAGCCTCGATATCTATTGCCCTGTCGCCAAAGCTAACCGTATCATCTGCATGAACGTTCATTAGTTGCAGGGCTTTTATCATCGGGGCAGGATGTGGTTTTATCGGTTTGGCATCATGATAGCTAACAATCCACTTTGCCGGTATGTTGTAATGCTCTACCAGTTTCTCTACGTAAGGACGTGGGGATGTGCTGACGATAACGACATTGATGTTGTTCTTTCGTATGATTTCAAGGACATCATTCATTCCGTCATACATCCGTGTTTGAGGTATCAAGCGGTATGCTTCGTTCCAGTTCCTACTATGTCTTGCAGGTTCAAGACAGGTGGTATCGACCAAGGTCAAATCCAGATCAAAAATTACGTTCTTCATTGCCTTTCAGTCAAAATCAAACAAGTTGCGTTGAAAACTCTCTTTAACTTTTTTCTCAGCAAGTCCCTTTAGCGATTTGATAATTGCTGGCATATCCTTCGTGCAAAAAGGTTTGGCAGCGCCATCGTTCAACAACTTAATGTTGCCTTGTGTCTTAGGAGCCAGCAGATCTTCCTGGCGATTGAATTGGACTGCATACAGAGGTTTCCCTGCTTGAATCGTAGCACGAACCGCATGCATCGTACCGCCCGTTGGGCCGGTCTGAACCACCAATGTGGCATATGCTAATCCTGCTTGAAGTCTATCTCGCTCAATGAAATTGTATCTGCCGCCTTGGTGCCCTATTGGATATTCCGACAAAAGAAGCCCACCCTTTTCCACGATTCTTCTTGCCAGGTTCTGGTTCTCCTGAGGGTATATGTTTTCCCACGAAAGTCCATTAGCAAGAAAGGCTGTAGTAAGTCCTCCTGCTGCCAATGCTCCCTCGTGACCTGCAGTATCACAACCGATAGCTAATCCTGACACGATATTAAATCCATGTCTGGCAAGTTCTTCTGAGAAGTAATGTCCTGCATTCACTCCTGTTGCAGTCGGTTCGCGAGTCCCAATTACAGCTATGCCTGGAGCATCCAATGCTTTAAGGTTTCCTCTGTAGTACAAAACCAACGGAGGGTTACTCTTGCCATCTTCGTCAGTGCAGCCCCTTAGTATTTCCGGGAAAGCGTCCTCGAAGTATGAAATGATACCAATCCCTGCGTTTTCTGACGCTTCAATTATCTTGTAAGCGTTTCTGTTAGCAGCATATAAGTCTTCCTTAGATACTTTCTGTAGTCGCTTGTCTGCAAGAGTCGGCCACATATCGCACAACTCTTCAATATCTTTTGCTGATACTTGTTTCGCGAGTTTAAGAATTGTCTTATTACCGATTCCCTTTACTTGCTGAAGGGTAATCAGCAGCTCTGTATTCAATGCCATTTTATTATCTGAGTTTTTGTTAGTCAATATTCCAGTACGCATCGGGATCGCCGTCTAATACATCGTCTATATCTTGGTCAGACCATCCCTCTACATCCTGAGCATAAGAACCGTTGTAGTTATCATAGGTTTCTTCTTCGTAGTAATCATCGTAGTATGGCTCATCGTCAGGTTCGTACATGCCAGAGGAGTATCCTACATAATCGGGATTGATGGTTTTTGCAAGGAACAGCCCGGTAACACAGACCGCACCCATAGATTCGAGTTTATCCGCAGTCTTGTTAAAAGTGGTACCTCTTGTGATGATATCATCAATAAGTATTACCTTCTTTCCCACAAAAGCATTGCGGGAGAATTCGAAAGAAGCGATTGGATCCTCTGACTTCCCGCTCAGATGGCCCGATTCTGTGTCGTAAGCGTTTGTAATTGCATTCTCTGCAACGACGAACCCTTGCTGGCGGAATGCATTGGCAAGTTTCGCATAGCGGCGTAATGTCTTCTCGTGTGTGGACGCAGGAATGAAGCAAATAACCCATTCACTGCCATCTCCATTGGTAATGGATTTAGCCGTTGTTATGAAATCATTCTTAACAGAATCCGCAAGTATGCCATCTTTAAAATCATAGCATGTTTGACGTTGTGCAATCTGAACTTGGTCAGCTGCATATCTTACGGGAAGATAGTCGGTGATGTAACGATATGTTCTCATCTTATAATTGAATTTGATTGTTTGTCTTCTTATACCAGAGTTAAGCAAAAGGTTAACAGCATTCTTGTCTTAAGCTGTACGAGATATCCAGTCGGGATTAATGGTCTTTGCTAGAAAGAAGCCGATTACTTGGTTTGCACCATTTTCAACAAGTTTGTCAGCCGTACGTACGAATGTCGTTCCGCGAGTGATGACATCGTCAATGAGGATGATGTTTTGGCTTGTGACATCATTCTTGTCAATGCGGAAATTTTCGGCTGGATTACTTTTCTTCCCTCCTACGAACCCTGAAACCTCGTCATGAATGGGTTGGATGGTCGAAATACTACAAGGCATCCCGGTTTCGCGTTGGAGATAATCTGCTAGTGATTTGTATCGGCAGACTGTTCTTGCACGGCTGGAAGCTGGAATGAAACAGATGCGCCAATTGCTCCCGTTTGTGCATTGACGGATAAGTTTGATTCTCTCTACGATAGCACGCTTGACAGACATGCTGCAATAGCCGTCCTTGAAGTCGTAAACTACTTGACGATCACTCTCCTGTTCGAGTGTTGCGGAATATCTTACCGGGAGATATTCTTTCAGATAAGTGTAACTGTAAGTGCTCATGCTCTTTTGTTTTTTGTTTTCATGAGCTAATACCACGATCTACTTTAAGGTTAACAACCGCGAACAAAAAAAAATCTCATGCCGACCTTAATAAGCATGAGAAGCAATGAAGTATAAAGAATTGGGCTTCTTGTCGAGGTTACATAATCACTAAAGCATAATAAACTCTAATTAATGCGGCTAAATATACTGATTCTGAGTGATTTTTCGTATCTTTGCCAAGGCATATATATGCCCGTTTCAAAAAGCGAGACTATTGTTAACGACAAATAATTGAAAGAATGACTATAACATTAATATTCCTTTTGGTCATATTTGTTTTGGCGCTTATATTCGTGCCATTCACAAGACAGTTAGTTAAAGACAAAGAAGAACTGTCCAGGAATCCAATCAATAAGAAATTTGAAATATTGGTTGGAGTCATCAATGATATTATGCTTGATGGTAAGGGAGAGATCACCCTGTTTGACGATGATCCAAGGTTAATGAACCTCATGTCGGAAGACAAAAGAAATATGCTAATTCAATTCCACTATAGCACAGGGAATCTGACCATTATATTGAATTATAAGTTCTTGCAAAAAGAGCTGGTCTATAAGAAGCAGTTCTCTGGCTTAAGGAATCTAAGTGTTTTTATGCAGCGTGATATTGCCAATGAGTTCATAGAAATATGTAATAAAAAGATTGCTGAGCATCAACAAAATGTTGGGTACATGGATATGTCTTCAATGAGTGGGGCGCACTGTCAAGGACTGAGCGAAAGTGACCCTATGGATCTTGTAAGGGGCATGTATGACGGATTGACGCAAAGGCAGCGTTGTTCTGCGATTAACCTCTTGTATGTTATCGCACAGTCAAGTGGAGCATCGGAAAACACGATATTGAAGAATGTTGCATTTAATCAAACAGTCTTAACTCTGAATGTAAAATGGGAAGAATGCAAATGTCAACTTGAAACACTTGGTGAGGACACGATATACTCAGACCTAAATGGCATAGACGATTCAGTAATAACAATGCTGCTTCTTGCTGCATTCCAGCTTGTAGTAAGCTTAAGTGACAATCCCAATAATGTCAACCCGGTTGTTGAAGAGAGATTCATCTATTGTTTCGGGAGGATGGGATACTCGGAAGAGAAGATAAATCAGGAGCTTGAGAAAATAATGTTGATGGCTAAAATGTTCAGCTAATGAAGAAGTTCCTTTTATTATGTTTGTGTATAATACAGTGCCTATCTTCGTTTTCAGAGAAAAGGGCATTGGTGATAGGTGTTGGGCATTATCCAAAAGACAGCGGATGGCAGGAGATCAGTTCGGCCAATGATATAGACTTGCTCAAAGAAATGCTTTCCTCCTATGATTTACAGATACTGTTAGATAAGGACGCAACCCACGAGAACATCAAGAAATCCATTATCTCGTTATGCACTAAGACTCATGAAGGAGACACTATCCTTATTCATTTCTCGTGCCATGGTCAGCAAATGTTGCCGGTGAATGACAACGAAGAAATTGACAATCTTGATGAAGCCCTGGTACCTTATGATGCTTATAGCACCAAAACACAAACTTACGATGGGAAAAACCATCTTAGGGATGATGAAATGAAAGATTTCCTAAGTTCCATAAGAATGGCAGCTGGTACAAACGGGTTGGTCTTACTCACCATAGATGCCTGTTTCAGTGATTCTATGGACAAGGGCTCGAAAAAAGATAAGACGAAATACAGGGGCGGAGCCAGCATTTTTGGAGCTAATGACCTTTCAAGTGAGAAGTTGCAGCACTTATTGGATCATCGAACAGTTGAAGAAGCAGAAACGCCACTTAAGAAGCAAGGCATTGCAGATCTTCTTATCTTAAGCGCATGTAAATCATTCCAGCGTAACAGAGAAGTAATCATTGGAGGCAAAGGTTATGGCTCTTTGTCCTATGCAATGTATTCTTCGTATAAGAATTTTGGAATGACGGATTTGTATAGGTGGCTTGATGGCATTTATGACGAAATGCAAGAGATCGCCTTTACTCAAACCCCCAAAGTCAGAACCACATTAGAATACTCGTTCCCTATTGAACAAAGTTCCCCAAAAGAGGCTCCTATTGAGCCTGAGGAGGAAGCGAATGATGACCTAAATCCGAAAACTATTGTGATTCTGTCTATTGTAGGACTTTTAATTCTTGTATTGATATGGACGAGACTAAGGAAAAAATCATAAAGCCGCCATTCCTTTTGACGGTCCAGATGTTTATCTACATGATGCTTCTTGTGTTGTGTATGAAGAAAACTATCTCTGCATTTCCTACATATTTTTATGATGACTATTACGACATGCAGACCCCGCTCGTCGTTTATGCTGGTATCATTGACGTGTGCGCCTATGTGTACGCCTTCATAGGAATTTGCAAAACATTAGAGCGAAAGCCATACGGTATAGTTATTCTCAAGTTCTCCTTAGTCTATGTACTGATGCAACTAATCTTTTGGTCTTCTTCCTTTTTTAGCGCTTATCCTACGTGGCAATTTGCCGCAATGTGGATTGTGTTCATTCTTGGTGGATTTTCATTCTTGGGTTATCTCTTTCGTTCAAAAAGACTAAACGACTACATACCAAAATCTGAAAGAAAGTTCGGAAAATACGGTTGGTTCGGCATTCTAATATATGTAGCGGTTTCCATCCAGTACGGATTGTATTTTAGCGGCAATGTTATCAAAAATCTTAACAGTCAAAAGACGACTATTGCGAGCGTAAAATCAGGGGACAGCTATACGGACGGATATGTCAAATTCAAACCTCTCGCTAACTGGAAGGCCGACACAGTTTATCAGTACAATGATAGGTTCTTATTTAAGTTCTCTTCTCCACTGCACAACAAGATAACCATTGGCACTTTGCACATGGAATGCAAGACCCGCCTGGATTTTTATGCGATGTTACACAACATAGATATGTCGTCTCGGCTTCCGGAATTCCCTATTGAAGAAATAGACTACGAAACTAAAAATACCGATTCCGGAACACTGTATTATAGTACATATACAAATAAGTCCGACAGTACAAAGCACTATCGGACTTATGCAATATCTACAGATGACAAGAGCTACAAAGTAGCGTATATCATTTTGGATGATACTATTTGGAGAAAGCAGTCTATAGCTGACGAATTGTTGCGGTTCTCCCGGTCGCTAACTTTTCGATTAGAATAAGGAGCCGTTGTGCATCAAAGCGTAAATGGCCCAAAATATTCCACCTACAACCAATATGATGAATATGACATATAAGATTGATGACGTGAATATCTTACGGGCAAGTATCTTAAAGGAACTTGCCAGAGGGACTTTGTTGACACAATGGTCATATACTATTATGTAGGCCAAGAGGCATATCACCACAAAGCCTGATAACTTTATTAATGAAATCATTTTGCAAAGTTATGAAGATTAATCGAATTTCAGAAAATAGTTCTCATAAACATTCTAAAAAGGGGGCGTTTATCGTGAATGTGCATTATTTTTTTGCATTTGTTCGGTATATTGGCATCGCTCTCATTGCAGTTGTGTTCTTTGCCTTTGTACTCATTTTCGCATTGGATAGGACTATTCCATCCGAGCTGGAGTCTCTTGATGCATCAGCCACGCTTAAAATGTTCAATGAATTGCAGGAAGCCAACCGACACCATGAGGCCATTACACTTATGGAGTATAAGGGCAACGTCATCTACGACTCCCCACTAGAGATGGAATACAAATCCAAGTTGGCAGATTCGTACATTCACGTAGGCGATTATAGTAAAGCAGAGAAAGTTCTTCTTGATATATGGAACCACGCTCCCAAATATTTGAAGGATGTGAATAATCCCACATTGGAGAGTATGTTGAAATTTGGCCTGTCGAGACAAATATATCAATTCTATGAAATGATGGAGGATAGGGCTAATATGATAAAGTACTTCAATATTTACAAGAAGTACTATTCAACCGAATCCCTTGATAGTACAATGGTCGCAATATACAATCAAAAGACGTGGGGGCCATCTGTATCTGAAATTAGCCACAAAGAGTTAGTTGAATATGATTCCATTGTGATTTCACATTTTGACTCCCACCAAGCGGCTATTTGCGGTATGGGTAAGTTTGTTGACAAGATTATATTCAGTAAGGAGTTTGGGGCGGCTTACAAAGTCAAATGCCTCAATAAGCTAATCGGATGGATGCTGCAGGAAAAACAGTTGTTAGATACTTATCCCAGAATAAAACAGGCAGTAGAAATAGCGAGAAGCATGAAGTCTGTTGATGAATGTAGGGTACTCGGAGAATTGTCTGACTATTGTTATGAGATACATGACATACAGACCAGCAGGTACCTATATAAAAGATATGAAGATTACTTAAGTGATCGGTATTCAGAAAACGACTTCGAATATCTCGTGAACTACAGTCGTAAATTCAGGTATTATGAAGACGAGAAAGACTGGCAGACTCTTGAATCTGAACTTGTGAAATACTGTATGGGTATGCGCCAACAAATTGCCAACAACATCCCGTCTATGACCGACGAGCAAAGAGAACACTTTGTTGCCGGATTTGACATGGCTCATAATGCAGCCGTCGAAGCTCTTCAAAAGCATCCCACCCCAAAGCTTGCCGATCTATGCTTTGACAACATCTCATTCAGGAATGGTCTGTTGTTAAGATCTAACTTAGCTGTCAGAAACAGCATATCCAGGACAGGTGATAAAAAGGTAACTGCGCTATATGACGAATTGGTTAAATGCCGTAGAGACCTAGTGTATGAATCCGTCTCAGGAAGGATTATAAAGCACACATCAAAGATAGAAGGACGTATAAACGAATTGGAGAAAGAACTGGCCTTGAAGTGTACAGACTTCAAGTCTGCTAAGGATATAAGTGATTATCGGCATGACTTTTTGCAAAAGAACTTGTCGAGCAAAGAATCGATCGTTGAACTGGTAGAAAACAATGGCTCGTTATTCGCGCTTGTTCTTAATAAGAGCAAAGGGGTTATCTATGTACCCATAGGAAATATCAGTTCAATCCAAAACATTCTCCAGAAATCAATAGATGAAATATATCACGATGAACGTCTGGCCGATTTTATTTGGGGTAACATCAATAAAGTTATTCCTAACGTAACAGATATATACTATCTACCCGTCGGAAAATTCAATCAGATAGCACTAGGTTCTTTATACTTGGGTAAGAATCAATATCTATGCGACGTAGTTAATTTACGTTTGCTTCAAGATCCGACAACTTTGAATAATAAGAAACAGCTCATAGCGGATTCTCAATTGTTTGGTGTTTCAAACAATGTTGGTATGGTATCTCTCTGGGGAGGTATTGATTATGGCCAGACAACCAAATCTGCAATTGGGAATAATAGACGTAGTGCTATAAAAAGAGGCGAGAACTTAGCCCAACTGACGTTCACGAAGTTTGAAGTGCAAACAATATCCTCAATGCTCAAGAATAAGTCTATACCCAATCATGTATATGAGAATGTTATGGCCACTGAGTCATCCTTCAAGAGACGCAGCGGAAAGGGTGACTATATTCTGCATATTTCAACACATGGATTCTTCAATGACAGTACGAACCTATCAAATTCAATGCTATCGTCTGGTCTATTTTTTGCGGGGGCAAATGACTACTGGTGCAACGATTCACTCCTTATAGAAAAAGGCAAAGATGATGGCATATTAAGGGCTGCAGAAATTGCGAACGTCGATTTGTCTGGTTGCTCGTTAGTAGTGTTGTCAGCTTGTGAAACCGGTTTGGGATTTTCCGACTCAAGTGAAGGAGTTTATGGACTGCAACGAGCCTTCAAATTGGCTGGAGCTAAGAAAGTGCTTATGAGCCTGTGGGAGGTAGACGATAGAGCGACTACCATCCTCATGACAAATTTCTATCGCAATCTATTGGAAGGCAAAGATGCAAATGCTGCTTTGGAGATAAGTAAACAAGTTGTACGGGAGCAATATCCTTCACCAAGAGACTGGGGCGCATTTGTACTCCTTAATTAAAAGCGAAGTCGTCATCTGTCAGGATTCAAACTTGACAAATGACGACTCCCTTTTACAGAGCACTTTCCGTTCGGATATGTGGCCGAAACATTAGCGTATCATATCACTTGGTTACAACCATATAAATATGATCCACAACAGACCCTTAAATTCGGACAGAAACGAATCTATAAATATTATTTCCAGCAATGAGTCTGTTCTGCAGTATTGGATAAAGAATACAACAGTCATAATCTGACTCATTATAAGGTATATGGCATACAGGAAGCCTAGAATATTTTTAAGTTTCATACTCTTGTTGTTAGGGAAGTTACATATTCCTTTGAATAGAGTTGGCTCTCAGATAATCCTGTTCTGTAAGGAAATCATATCGTCTCTTACCTAATCTTACAAGCATAAAATTATGCCAGTAGCTATGATTAAGGTTCTTGGGCTGGTTTAATCCTGGTACAGGGTTCTTGCAAAATTCAATGTTTGCCATGATCTTTTGTTCTTCATCTGCACTCACAAATTCATTGCTGAGCTGAACCAAAATATCATAAGCATCTCTATACTGCTGGATATGGATCAATGCAGAAGACAACCGAAGCATCTTGTCTCTACTTGGTGAGCTTTGCAGGTCCATCGCCAAGTAACCAACCATTACTTTGTAATAGTTATTCATGCGTCTGAACTTAATGTAGTTATAAAGCCAGAACACAATGATCAGGACTACTATTAGCACTTTCATATTGTAAGTCGTTATATTTGTTATTGTATCTTGTCCAAGAGTCTATCGCAATATTTCTGGATTTCTGTATTATCCAAACATTTCTGCTTGACATCATTAAGAATGTCTTTTGCATTTTCCCTATCGTGAAGTTTCAGATATACCATAGCCAGGTTTATACCTTGTTCTGTAATATCTTGCATATCGGTCGCCTTATTATATTCTTTAATAAGGTTGGGCAATACTTGTTGCAGCTGTTGGGAACTTGCTTCCGAGAGGTCTTCTACATTACTTGCCGATCGCGAGTACGGGTTATAGTAACAGTCGAACATGATGTTGTCAACCTTTTCATTGGCGATTTGGGTCATGTTGAATGTGATTGAGAATGCTATAACCATCACAGCAGCAACGGATGATATCCAACTGGTCAAGTATATTATTTTAGCCTTTTTCTCGGGTTTGCGGTTGATAGCAATTTTAGGGCCAATAATATTCCTTAAATCATCTTCGCTCATGTGTCTAAAGGCTTCATCCAGTTCGCGCTCTTTCTCTTGTTCCTCCTTCACGATTCCTCGAACTGCAGCTTTGTATATACGGAAGTCAGAAGCAAACTCAGTGTCCTTTGAAAGTTCGTTTTCAAAGTTCACCTTTTCTTCAGCAGTCAATTCTCCACTGATATATCTATCAAATAAATCTATGTTGTCCATGACAATTCAGTTTAAATGTTTATACCGGCTTGACGTATAGCATTCTTTACTCGGCCTATCAGATCCTTCATACACCTTGATTTTGTCACCTTTGCCGTGCCAGAATTTTTCAAACCTATTTCTTTTGCAATCTCTTCCATGTCAAGGCTTGCATAATAGAACAGTCTGAGAATCTTGTAGCACTTTCCTGGCGAATGCTCAAGTTCATTTCCCAAGATTGCTTGTACTTCCAAATCTTGCATAGTTGAGTCATCTTCCGTCGAAGCATTCAGGAATGTGGCAAATCTTGATTGTTTGCCCGATTCCTCTTCGTCAATAGAATCGGTAATCCCGATTTTTCGCATCCTATGAGAGGCGAGATTGACACCTATGGTAATGACATAATTCTCCCAGGATGTGTTTTCTCTTACACTTCCCTTGTTGAAGTTCTTGTAGACTTCCAGAAATGCATCTTGGTACAGGTCTTCGGCTTCATCCAAGCGTAGCATTGGATATTTTCCCGTTAGGACGTGTATAAACTTTGGACGCAGGTCGTTATAAAAACGCCGCACAATGGCCTCATAATCCTCTTTCATGCCCAATTGATTGAGTCGTTATTAATCCTTTACATCTGGATGTAGCTGCATTTTCAGGTTTCGTATGATATCATCCTTAGCCATAATCAAATCATCCTTGGCCTTGATAACATCATCCTTGGATTCAATCATTGCCTCCTTGCTAGCCAATGTTTCTCTCACCGCTGCAAGTTCCCTTGCCAGACCTTGATTTTCTGCCATAAGATTAGTATTGATATTCACATTGCCGCACTGGCTATTGTTGCCATTAAAGTTTTGCGTCTTAAACGAATGGCCCAGACGGAAATAATCCAGGGGCATATGGAAGAAGTCGGCAATAATCTCCAACTTCGACAACGTGATATCGTTGGTGCGACGGAAGTAGGTAATCCCCTGCTTGCTTTTCTTGAATACCTGCGACATCAACAGTTCCTTCTGTTCCTTGTCTAAACCGTTATAGAGGTTCTCGATGAGTTCTACGTTTAGCATAGTCTTCTTTTTATTTGCTTGTTAATATTGCTTAATTACACCCATTTTGTTGGGCTGGAATTTTGCCCTTCCAAAATTTGGATATAAATTTGCATGCAAAATTAGACAATTATGTCTGAACCGCCAAAGTATTTTGGAAGTATTTAACTATAATATATTGGGTAATATGGATAAAGCAGAAATCGCCAATTACTACTCGTCGCTGCCCCATGGTGAGAAAGGACGCTTCACAGCGTTTCTCAGCATCCACCTTGGGGGAGCACCTCACACGTGGCAACAGAAGATACTGGGATGGTCACTGGGCATCATCGGCAAGCCCCTATCGCCGATTGTCTCCAAGGAGATAAACAGCATCATCCAAAAGGGCACATGGCGTGGCTAGTCATCAACTAAACCGATGAATTGAGAATGAACAAATTGAAAGACAAATACATCGACATGGTCAAGTCGAGGGTGGACATCGCACAACTCGTCGTTGATCTGAGCCCAGGCACAGTCTTGAAGTCATCCGGCCCACATCGCAGGAAGTGCTGCTGTGTCTTCCATGAGGAGCGCACCCCGTCCCTGATGCTCGACCTGTCCCTGAATCGCTACAAGTGTTTCGGATGTGGCAAGGGTGGCGATGTCATCTCCTTTGTGCAGGAATGCCAAGGACTTGGCTTCGTCGATGCGGTACGCTGGCTGCTGGACACCTACTGTCCTGATGTAGATGCCAACGACCTCTTTGAGCAACGTTCCGCGGAGCAGGAGGAGAAAGACCGCCGTGCAGAGACCATGTATATGTACAACAAGTTAGCACAAGACTTCTTCCGTAGCCAGTATGAAGCAGAAAATCAGGAAGCAGTAGCATGTCGCCGATATGCCGAAATTTCCGATGCAGGCACAGGCCGTTGGGACAAGGATTTCTGTCGAACATTCGGTCTGGGTTACAGCCCGATGAGTGGCAATAAGTTCCTGCAATTTGCCAAGGCGAAAGGCTTGAACCTGCAAATCCTCGCAGAGATGGGACTATTAGGCGAGGACGATTCACGACCGGGCAACTACTACGACTTCTACCGTGGCCGCTTGATGATTCCCCAAAGAGACCGCTGGGGACGGGTTCAGACCTTCACGGCAAGAAGTATCAACCCACAGGCAGCAGTCAAGTACCTCAATGGCCGTGACAGCCTGATTTACAAGAAGAGCACCTCCATCTTCGGCATTGATGTGGCCATGAAGGCAGCCAGACAGATCGGTAAGGTATATCTTGTCGAGGGAGCCCCCGATGTGATGCGCCTCCAGTCGCTTGGCATCGCCAATGTCGTCGCCACGCTCGGCGGTGTCTGGAGCAAGGAGCTGCTGTCCTATTTCAGCAAGTTCAGTTGCACCCTGTGCTTTATCCCAGACTGCGATACGCCAAAGGATGGCGAACAGTTCGGACGAGGTGAGCAGTTCGTGTTCGCCAATGGCCGGCTTGCTACCGAGATGGGGTTTCAAGTTTCTGTTAGAGAGATTCCTAAGGAAGGGAACAAGAAAGAAGATGCCGACTCCTATATCACCAGCCTCCAACGCTGGGAGACGCTGACCGAGAAGGACTTCATCCTGTGGTATGCCGACAAGCATTATGATACCGACAGCACCAATGATGACCAGTTGAAGGTCATCTGCGATGTCTGTGACCTCCTGGTCAATATCCAGTCCGACGTCCTCCAGGCTTCACTCCTCTCAGACCTCAAAGGCAAGTACCGCAAAGCTTCTGTCTGGAAGGGAGCCCTAGCCGATGCTGCCAGAAGACGGCAGGAGCAGAAACGTCGCCAGGCCAACAAGAAGTCCGAAGAGCTGGAAGGCTACCACTTCTACCGCAAGGGCTTCCACTACTACGACGTTGACCCGCAAGGGCGTGAACGGGACTGGACCAACTTCATTATCAGACCGTTGTTCCTAATAGCCGACGACGAAAAGCCCAGCCGTATCTTCGAACTGGAGAACGAGTCACGCACCAAGAAAACCATCGAATTGCAGCAGGCCGATGTCACCAAGCTCGACCGCTTCAAGGAGAAGATAGAGGGCAAGGGCGATTTCCGCTTCTTCGAGAAACAGGAGAAATACGAGTTGCTGAAAGCCTATATCTATGGTAAGACCGAGGAGGCGCAGCGTGTCACCCAGTTGGGTTGGAACAATATCGGTGAGCGTGGCTTCTACGCTTTCTGCAACGGCATCGTCTATGAAGGCAAGTGGAAGCCCGTTGACGAGTACGGCATGATCCGTCTTGACAATGAGAACTTCTACCTTCCCGCCTTGTCGAAGATCCACAAGCGTAACAAGACGGCCTTTGTCAATGAGCGCCGTTTTATCCATGCGCCAAAGAGGGAAGTCTCTGCCCAGGAGTATTTCTCTCTGCTCAATGAGTTGTATGGTAACAACGGCATTGTGGCCATCTGCTTCTATCTTGCCACCCTGTTCAGGGACATCATCACCGACAGCACCCGTTCTTTCCCCATGCTCAATATCTATGGCAAGAAAGGGACCGGCAAGACCGAGTTCGCCCTATCATTGGTCAGCCTGTTCCAGCGCAATCCCGAGGTCACCAATCTGGAGAGCACCACCTATTATGCCATGGGTGACAAGTGTGCTGAGGTCAGCAATATGATTGTCCACTTCGACGAATACAAAAACTCACTGAGCAAAAAGCATATAGACTTCCTGAAAGGCATCTATGACAGTGCAGGACGCACCAAGCGCTCCGCCGATGGCGAGCGTCGTGAGTCTACCAATATCGCCTGTGGTGTTGTCCTCACCGGACAGGAAATGCCCACCGTCGACATCGCCCTCTTTAGCAGGCTGATATTTCTTGAGTCCCAGCGCAGCGAGCGCACCAAGGAAGAGACCGACAGGTACCAGCAGTTCATGAAACTGAGGAATATGTGCCCCACCAATATCACCGTAGGCATGATGCGGTATCGCGACAATTTCAATGCCGGATGGATGAGCGCCTGGAAGCGAGCCTTGGAAGAGATCAAGAGCGAGGTCGATTACTGCACTATCGGCGAGCGCTTCATCAACAACTGGGCGATGATGCTGGCCACCTATTACTGCTTGCATCCTATTGCCGAAGAACTCACCTTCAACGAGCAGCAAGTCCACGACATCTGCATTGAGGGTTTGAAATACC
The DNA here is from genome assembly GCA_022764085.1 of Prevotella sp. GTDB lineage: Bacteria > Bacteroidota > Bacteroidia > Bacteroidales > Bacteroidaceae > Prevotella. The sequence goes on along the minus strand of JALERP010000065.1, from coordinate 4,512 downwards.
AGCATAGCCTATGCAACAGCACCGATGAGATAGCCATCTTCTGGTCGATGTTCTCCAAGTCACGTCAGTTGGGTGAGATTAAAGAAGGCCAGGACTATAAGGTCTGCCAGTTGAGCAGGCTGAAAATCTCCACCAAGAACAAGGAGCGCAAGACCTTGGACTTTGAGGCACCACGCAATATCCTCTTTGTCAGGGAGAAGATATGCATCGCCAAGGCCAATATGCAAGCTAGACGAGAGGGCAAGATACTCATTTCCGACGAGTCTTTGCTATCCTATCTCATCTCCACCTCCGACTATTTCGGCAAGACCACCTCGCCATTGAAGTTCTACGTCATGGACGAGACCGGCAAGCCCACGAGACGCACGACAGAGAGTGGCAGCTCCACATACATCTTCGACCAGGAGCGAGCCCTTGCCTTCGACTATCAGTCCGTTTGCAACAACTATGACATCAACCTGTTGGTATTGTCCGAGGACGGAGAGCAGGACAAGACCGATGAACCCTAATATTGACGCTTATGGCAGTACAGAATACAATCTTCCCATTGATTTTCACCCTTGAACGGGTACGCAATGGCTATATCCTTTCCTCCAAGGAAGAGACCGGCAGCACCCAGGAGCCCGCCTTCCGCAAGGAAGTCGTTACCGATGACAAGATACACAGCCGTATCGGCCAGCTGCTCCATCTGGACACCATGACCAACGAGCATCCCGTGATGTTCCATGTCGAGGCAGTATCTAAAAATGCCTATCAGCCAGTCGATGACACGATGAAGGACGATATGGCAGAAGCCAAACTGGCCTATATCCATTTCTGCGGAGGCAATGTCCAGGACGACTCCGTCACCTGCTTGCGCTTCGTTGATACCGACACAATTGAGGTCTATGGTGCAGAAGTCGAGAGTGCGGCCAAGAAAGACGACTGTCCGATTACCTATCTCGGCGGCATCCCCGCTATTTCGTTCCCGAATACCAAGGAAGGCAAGAAGGCCCTTGCGTCCCTTTTTCCGAGACCCAGGGTTGTTGAGACCACTAACCAGCAGGTCGCAGAATGGTATAATTCCCGGAAAATAGCCCTACAAAATGGGGTAAAGTAATTTTTTATTACGGAATTTACGAAATCAAATTGCCAACAAAGGCATACCCAATTAAAAAATCGACATAATAACAATCAATTGAGCTATATGAACACAAAAATCATCGCAGTCGCTAACCATAAGGGAGGCGTCGGCAAGACCACCACCGTTGCCAGCTTAGGCAGCATCCTTTCTCAGAAAGGCTATCGAGTATTAGTTGTAGACTTGGATGCCCAGTCAAATCTCACCACCTCGTTGGTTCCAAGTTTTGAAGGAGCCACTATTTACGAAGCCCTGACCGGCAGGACAGGCACCTTGCCGACTGTCGCCATCACCGACAATTTTCACCTCGTCCCCGCCTCATTGACATTGGCCATGATAGATGTGGAGTTATCCACCGCCATTGCCAGGGAGAGCGTTTTGAAGGATGTTCTTGAGAAGACGCAGGTAAGCGACCATTACGACTACATCCTTTTGGACTGCCCACCCTCTCTGGGTCTCATCACCCTCAATGCCTTCACCGCCTCCACCGACATCATCATCCCTCTCGTTTCAGAGGTCTTGCCCTTCAAGGGACTGACCATGATTACCGATTTCATCAATATGGTAAAGCGCAAGCTCAATCCGTTGGTGAAGGTCAGCGGCATACTCATCACCCGATGGGAAGGCAGCAAACTGTCGAAAGGCATTGAAGAGAAGCTGCGTGCGACCTTGGGCGACCAGGTCTTCGACACCAAGATCCGCAAGAATATCCGACTGGCAGAAGCCCCGTTGGAGAACCGAAATATAGTGGACTATGACAAGAGCAGCAACGGAGCCAAGGACTATATCCAGTTCACGGAAGAGTTTCTGGCCCGCATACAATAAAGAAAGGAGGAAACGATATGGACAACAAACGTCTGGACGCACTGTTCTCAGGACTCACACGCACCAATGAGGCAGAGGACAAACAACCGATACAACAAGAGACATCAGCCAATGCCCCAAGCACCCCCGCAAAGAAGCCCAAGGCCGGCAATGCCAGAGCCAAGCAGAAGAAATTTGAGACAGAACAGCAGGTAGAGCGTTTCTGCACCATCGTCAAGACCGAGCAGATGAAGAAGCTGCGTATCATCGCCAAGCGGGAAGGCTTGCAGATCAAAGATGTGGTAGAAGCAGCCTTCGGCAAGGCCATCACGGCTTATGAGCGTAAGCATGGCAAGATAGAAGAAGACACCAAGAAGAACCTCAAAGACCTCTTTTAAACAGAAAAGACAACTTGTTACACACTATATGAAGCGACATTCTCATAATGAATTGTGTTTAGCAACTCAATAATTATGTCGTGGCGGCAGGCTGTTGTGAAACACCCTGCCGTTTTTGTATTCAGCACTCAGAGAAAAGACGAAAAACACACTTCCTTGGTTCTAACCGATATTGTAGTTAGAACCAATCGCCCCAACCAGCTATCCAAAAGGCTGTTATCCACCTACGTTTATAAATATTGCCATTCTGCCAGGGTAATTTTGTGTCTGCAAATCACGAAGTTTCATCCAAAAAAGCAAAATGACAATGAGTCCATTCATAATTTACGCCATCGTCCTGAACATCGCATACATCCTCTATTATGCGACGATAATCACCATGGACATGCACGCTAAACCCAAGGATGCGGAGAACCAGACTGAGACCATCAGCATGGATAACGATCAGGAGTCGCAAGAGACCGCCATCATGCCCAAGACCGTTACCGAAGACCCGTTCACCGGTAATTTCAATATCGCCGAAGCGACTGAACCCATGCGTCCTGCCGAGGCAGCCCCCGAAGATGCAACCTCTGACAACCAAGAAGGCCAAACGGAGGGAGATGAAGATGAACAATCCGACGGCGGCGGGAGTGATGACGATGGTGGGGAAGTGGCACCAGCTATTGACCCCTCTGCAGAAGAAGGAGCAGAATCCGAACAGGCATCAACGTCAGAAGCGCAGCAAGGCATCGAAGAGGCAGGTCAGGAAGAAATTGGACAGGCCGAAAGCTCCGAGCAAGCAGACAATACAGATCCTGCATCCCAGCCTGAAGCAGAAGAAGCGAGCGAAGCCACTGTTGAAGAAGCTGATGAAGAGAATGACAATGACAACGATGATGATGACGATGACGAAGACAACGGCATTACCACCGTACCATTCAGCGACACCCTCACCCTGACCGATACTTCAGAGCAGGATGATGACATCAGCAAAGCCTTTGATCCCGATCTGGCACTGCCGAAGTTCGGAGTAACGTCCATCGTAGGCCAGCCTACCGACGCGAAGGTTGAAGAAACGCTGAACACCGTCAACACCAAGTTGATTGACAACATCCCCAATGGAAATTTCATGGAACCAGCCCAGCTTGCAGCGATGATGCGCGGCAAGCGTGAAGAAGGTAATATCGCATATAAAGATGAGTACACCAAGTGGTAAGACATACCGGCTAATACTGCCAGCGTTGCTGATGGCCATAGGCATACAGAGCGCCTATGCACGGTGCGGTTCTGTGGACTACACCTGGGGCGCTGACGGTCTTGCCGAAGCCACCACTTTCGTGGGAACGGTGATGATCTATGTGGTGGAGATATTGTATGCCGTGGCGGGAATCATGGTCGTTATCTCAGCCTTGCAGATCTACATCAAGATGAACTACCACGAAGGTGACATCACCAAGAGTGTGATGATACTCTTCGGCGGCATCCTCTTCATGATAGGAGCCTCCGTAGTCATGCCCGCCCTCTTCGGCTATCAGGACATGAACTTCATATTCTAGACTATTTAATCGCGACAAGATAGGAACAAGAAACTAAATGTAAAACAAGAAATTTTGTAAAGCCAATGAAGAAAAAGTTTTTTCAGGTCTGCACTACAGTGAAGGCCAAAGTGTCAAACGCAAGTCGCCGTGCCAAGCTGATGGCCATGGGAGCCGTCATCGCAGCCCTTTCTCCAGCCGGTGCATTCGCTCAGGAACTGGCAGGAACGGGCTATGATGCAGGTACCAGTGCTTTGGAGGAAGTAGCCTCCGAGCTGGTCAAGTACGTGCCCTACGTCGTCAACCTGTGCTACGCCCTGGCTGGTATAGTGGCAATTGTTGGTGCAATTTCGGTGTACATCGCCATGAACAACGAGGAGCAGGATGTCAAGAATATCTTAGTCCTACAAAATGCGTTTGAAAAGACAAGAAAGCAAATGAAAGTAAATGCGCTAATTATCAATGCTTTAAGCGACAATTTGAATTTTCCGATGTTTGCTAAACTCACTCTTAAAAAGACATAAAAGACTGTTTCTTGTTTCCGTTTTGTTTCTCGTTTCTCGGTTTGTTTTCTTATCTTTACATCAGTTTTCCGAAGTAAGGGAAGAGAAAGAAAAGCAAATGTCAGCATAGGAAACCATATCTGACATGAACTTTCAACAAGAGGGAGAAA
>JALERP010000105.1 GCA_022764085.1 Prevotella sp. | reverse complement strand
ATATTAGGAAAGAGACTGAATGCCAAGGCATTTAGAGATCAAAGAGGGCTGCGCATGATTTCATCTGCCCGAAGGCTCTGTGTTCTCCGTCGCTTGCGACCTACTCTATATAAACAAAAATCTCTTTTCCTCTTTATCTCTATGGTTTAAATAAAACCCTTATACATTGGGAATTATCACTTCAGAAAGTTGAGTTATAAAAAACTCTGTCTTTCTGTGCCTCTGTATTCAAAATAGAATCAACTACGGCATTGGCAGCAGTCCTTCCCATTTCACATCCCAGTCCTTGGGGAATCCGGGGTTAATAGAATCACATCCGTCCCATCCGGCACACATCATTGCCACGGCAGTGAGCAAACCGCCGTTGCCCGGCATATAAAGGCGCAGACGCTGGTCCTGATAGTTATGTCCATTGATAAGGTACGTGTTAGTGCGCTTCGGCATAAGCAGGGCATCCACAGCCATGTCAGCCTCGCTAAGCCGCGCACATGTCATTGCCGTCATGGGATAGTCCCATCCCCATGTCTTGTCCCAGTTCCAGTTGTCCCATATCCACCTGAGGGTCTTCGCCATCACCGTCTTGTCCAACAGTTTGTTGTCGGGCATCATTCCCAAGGCGCCGAGCAATGCAGGATGGTCGCTTGTCATGCGTATGTCGGTATATGTGTTTACGGCACTCTCCGAAGCGAGATACAATCCATCTTCATTGTATGCCAAGGGCGACAACTTGTCCATCACCTTTTGCGTCTCAGCCATAGGTGCGAGTCCACGCCTTGTTCTCCATTTCTGCGACATGTCGAGCGCCGTGAGCCAATATGACAGTTCGAAGGGAGGATTGACAGTGGAGTCGGCTTTCAGGGTTTCCTGTGCGGGTATGCAGCCACGCAATATATAACGGTCGCGGGCTGAGTCATATTCGGCGAAGTCTGTCATGAAGTTGGCTGTCTCATCCACGAGCTTGCCGTATTTCTGCAATACGCATGCGCGCTCGTCATCTGTCTTTGCCGCACGATAAAGCAGTTCTGCCATATAGGTAAGATGTGGCTGCTGCCATATCAGGAACGAGCCGACGTTCGACGGGGCTTCCTCTGCCGACGGGTCGGTCATCTTCATCCATCTCACTCCCTTGAATCCCTGGCGTTGTGCTATAGCGCGCGCCTTTTCCTCTGCCGTGGCATACCACGCAAGTTGGCGGTCGAGCAGTTCGGGCTTGTTCCACAGTCCATAATGAACGAGGTGCCACCATGTCATTTCAAGGTGGAACTTTCCAAACCATGAGTTATATGTGAGTCCTGTTTCCTGCGGAGGGATATTGCCTGCCTCCTGCGCTCCCATGAGATACTGGCTGAGGATGATGCGGCGTTCAAGTTCGGCTGCCCTCTTGTCCTTCACATTGCCGAGGTCGATGAATCCGCCCTCGTTCCAATATGCACTCCAGTGATTGGCAGATGCCTTGGCATAGGAGGCGAAGTCGTTATTCCCAGATGATTTGGCCGTACCGCCTGTTTTTCCTGAAGTACATGGATTCTCCCGGAAAGTAGCCGAGAATGAGAGATTTCCGCCTTTTGCCTTGAGAACAATCTTGTGTTGTCCCGTTTGACGTATGTCAGCGCGGCCTTTCCATGACACATATATATAATAAGTGGTATTGTCGAGTTTTCGGGTGATTACGGCAGAGTTTTTCCCCGACTCCAATGTTGTCTTGTGCAGGTTGGCATCAGCATCCCACTTGCAGGCATCGTCGCAATGTCCGCCAGAGGGATAGGCAAAAGTGAATGCCACGGCGATATTGCCTGCAGCCTTTTTGCCCGTCGCCTTACCTTCTGAAGATATGTTCGACGCTATGCAATCTTCATCCGGCGCACACACTGTCTCCACATGATACTTCATTCCCCCATATTCAAACTTACTGTCAATCTTTCCCATCCAAAGGTCGAGGTTCTGTTCTATTCCACTTATCTTCGATGCGTCGGAGATGTCAAGGCCTATTGTCCCGAGATGCAGTCGATGGGGATTAGCCCTTAGATAATCCACCGCCCTGCGCGTCCGTTCGGGGTTCTTTATCTGGAGCGAATAATATTCGGGATGTCCACGATGGAAATCGTGGTTTGCCAACGCATCCTTTGCCTGGAACCCCTCGGTGTTGGGAAATGAGTGCCATCCCCATTCGCTCATTGTTCCGAGCGGCACGCCGTGGGAATAATCACGCGGAAATGTCTGCAGTCCCGTGGCATCCACGGTAAAGGCAAACCGTCCGTTTCCCACTGTCAGCGAAGACAGTGAGTCAAACTTTGTGACATGCGGATTATGCCGTGTCACCACCTTAAACCTGTCAATCTTTTCGGCAGCAACCATACTGCCCACTACAGTCATACCAAGTACAACCGTCGCTACAATTTTTCTGATTTGTTTATTCATATCTTAGTCATTTAGTAATAAAAATACATCCTTTAGTCTCCAATATGCGTTGCCCTTGCCCAAAGTTCCTCTAATGGGCCTCTGCGGAAACGGCTTGTCCAGAAACGGCAGAAGTAGTAGAGGCATATACAGAACAAGATGCCAAGGACGAAACTCATCCTATGGTGGCTGACAGTATAGAGTCCAAGTCCCCAGTTGTAGAAGATGAAACCGCCGATGATGCTCTGCAGGATATAGTCGGTAAGGCTCATCTTGCCTATGCACTCAAGACGCGAAATGGCTTTACGCATACGTGTGGTGTAATATAGCAATGTGATACCACCAACATAGAATAGCATCATTGCGAAATTGCGCCATGCTGTGAGTTGAATCTCCAGACTCTTACCAATGCAAACTGGCAATTCGTCAATTGATATTGTTAGAAGCAACACTTGTGTTACTGCAAATACCAACAGGGCCACCATCATCGCCTTCTTCCAAAAATCGAGATTACCAACCTCGTTGATAAAGAGACGTTTGCGTCCCAACAGCATACCTATTACAAATAGCATAAGAGTCTGAGTGAGGCGACCATTTTCTATTGCCCAACCAAAATTGATAGGCAATCCCGTGGTCAAACCTGCCTTTGCCACATCGAGGAAACCTCCATTGGCACATGCCTCATAACACACTCCCCACAAATGTCCATAACCAAGATCCATAGGAGTTGCATCAGGAACAATGATTCCCTTTACGATATAATAGATCTCTATGGGTTGCAAGAACAGTATAGCAGCAACCACAATCAGCACCTTGTCGGGAGCCTTGACAAGAGGTATTAACAACAGTCCGAGAACTGCGTATGTGCAAAGTATGTCGCCATTGAAGAACACAAGGTCGAGCATTCCCCAACCGAAAAGCAACAGCATACGCCACGCAAAGCGCAAGCGGAAATCCTTGCCACGTTTCTCCGCATTATGGTGCTGTATATAGCAACTCAATCCAAACATTAATGCGAAGATAGCATACATCTTGCTCGCCCCAATGTAGAACACGGTATCCCACAGTCCCTGGTCGAAAGCCGTTGGTTCGGGGAAGGCATAGAAATTGAGGTGTTCGAGGAAGTGTATGATAATGATACCTATCACGGCAAATCCGCGAAGGCTATCGACAACATTAATTCGCCGTGGCTTGATGCTTTGTTCCATTACTTATTGATTTTCATTGTTTTTTAGAAATTGCTGCAAAGATACTCATTATTTTCCACATTACCAAACATTATTCTATAAAATATATGTTATTATCCTTGAACCACAAAGATTAATGGTCTTACGTCTAAAAGGTTAATAACCTTAGTGCCATCGAAGCTATTATTCTTTATATCGCATAAATCATCACTTTTTCTCCGATTTGCTTGCATCTTACCTTTTTATTTATTATATTTGCACCGCATTATCACAAGTCTAATCAATAAAAGAAGATTTACCTTTGCAGAAGAAAAAAACTATCAAAAGCTTTGTAGTTTAATGGTTGATTACCTTTGTTGTTGCAAGGAATGGAACCTTGCATCGGCAATCCTTGCAGTCGTGGGTACCGCATTGGGAGTAAGTTGCGCTGTGGCGTAGATTCGAGCAGGAGGTAAACACTAATCACAGGTGTTTATCTCCTGCTTTCGTCATTTGTATCGTTTTGATTTTATTGTTTTAATCCACATTGACTTCACTCGCCATCCCTATTGAGATACTTGCTTGGCGAATAGCCTACAGCCTCGCGGAAATACTTGCTGAAAAAGGAAGGATTGGGGAAATTGAGCATTTGACTGATTTGCTGAATACTATATTCACGACTCAACAGCATAGCCTTGGCGTCGAGGATGACATAGTCGCGTATCCAGTCGAGCGGACGACGATGACTCACCTGCGACACGACCACTCCAAGATACTTGGGCGTGATGCACAACTTGTCGGCATAGAACGCCACCTCGCGGTTGGTCATGTAATTCTTCTGCACCAACTGGAGGAATGTCTTGAAAATCTGCTCATTGCGCGAGATTTTCACTTTTGTCTCATTCTCGTTTTGCTTCATGATCTCGCTCATCCAATAGGATATCATCATCTGAAAGCAACCCTCCATCGCCTCGTCCTTATAGCGCAGCTCATCGTCGTTGACGATATTGCACAGCAACTTGTAGCCATTGACTATCTGAGACATAGAGGATGGGGAGATATGGGTGATGAAACAATCATACTTGATGATTGAGCGGAACTGAAGTATAATCTTCAGAGTGGGTTGACGGGAAATCTTGGCATTGTCGATGTGTATGACTGCCATGCGGCAATCACCCTCGCACACCACCATGTCGATAATCGAACCGGGGGTGACGAGTAGTATGTCGTTTTCCTCGACCACCATCTCCTTGAGGTTGACCCTGATGCGCATCCTGCCACGCACGCACATCATCTGCATGACAAACAGAATCTTTAAGGGATTGCCTGCATAGGTGAATCCCTTGAACACCTCGTCGTCGAAGTTGTCGTCGAGGAGCATAAAATCATTGTATATCATCTTATGCCCCTTGTCGTGAATCATCGAGAGGGTGACTTCCCTGATATTGCCCATTTATAATAATGTTATTGTGAAGAGATAAACGACTGCGGCGGGGATGGCGAGCAGCGAGGAGTCGAAGCGGTCGAGCATACCGCCGTGACCGGGCAGGATGTTGCCGCTGTCCTTGATGCCGAGGGTGCGCTTGAAGAGGCTCTCGACGAGGTCGCCCCATGTGCCGAAGACGACGACGGTGAGTCCAAGACCCATCCACTCCCACATGCCCATGCCAGTGGGGTTCATGTCGTAGGTGTCGGTGAGATACCACACCAATGCCGCGGCAGCTAACACGAAGACGCCTCCGCCGATGCTGCCCTCCCAGCTCTTGCCCGGACTGACGCGCGGGAATAGCTTATGCTTGCCGAAGAGCGAACCGCAGCAATATGCGCCGGTGTCGTTGACCCACAGGAAGACAAACACGCTCAGGGGCAGGGTATATACATACATGATGCCCTCGGGGGCGGCACGGAACGCAAGCATATTGAGCAACGAGAAGGGCAAGACGACATACATCTGGCTCATCATCGTGTAGGCCCAATCGTGGATGGGATCTTCCTGCTTGGCATATAGTTCAGCCACGAGCAGATAGATGATAGTGATGAGATAGGGAATGAACACGGTGGATGAGGTGAAGCCGCTCGTGGTGCCTGCCATGGCGAGGAAGAAATAGACGCCTGCCACGGTAGAGATAAAGCGGTTGACCGCCACTCCGGGCCTGTCGTTGACAAGACCCGTAAATTCCCATACTGTCAATCCCGTGACCAGGGCAAAGAGGAATATCATTGCCGTGGGATTGAGAAAGCACACTACTATCGTCGCAACAAAGAGTATGCCTGTGATTGTTCTTGCTATAAAGTTGTTCATATCTTTTTTATTTGGGTAGTTAAGGAGTTAACTCCTTAACTCCTCATCCTCTTTCACCTTCTGTTCCAAACTCGTACCTTGAGCCTCAAGTTCCTTTTCGCGCTTCTCAGCCATTGCCTCAGCCTCGGCTTTTTGCTGGGCTTCGAGCAGTTCCTCGCTGCGGCTTGCCCATGGACGCTTGCCGAAGATCTTCTCAACGTCGTCGGCGAAGATAACCTCGTTGGCAACAAGGAGGTCGGCCAGCTGGGCATGTCCCTCCTTATGCTCGGTGAGGATCTGCTTTGCCCTCTCATACTGGGAGTTGATCATCTTGAGCACTTCG
>JALERP010000062.1 GCA_022764085.1 Prevotella sp. | reverse complement strand
GCCGAAGGTGCCAACATGCCTTCTACTCCCGAGGCTGTCAAGGCATTCCAGGATGCCAAGATTCTCTATGCTCCCGGAAAGGCTTCCAACGCCGGTGGTGTTGCAGTGTCAGGTCTTGAGATGAGCCAGAACTCAGAGCGTCTGAGCTGGACATCCGAGGAGGTTGACAACCGCCTGAAGCTCATCATGAAGGACATCCACGAGAACTGCGTTAAGTATGGCACACAGGCCGATGGTTACATCAACTACGTCAAGGGTGCCAACGTTGCAGGATTCATGAAGGTGGCCAAGGCCATGATGGCTCAGGGTATCGTATAATGATTCTCCTATAGCACATAACACTATTTTTATTATTCGGGCGGATTTCCATCACGGGAGTCCGCTTTTTTTTATTAGGAATTAGGAATGAGGAATTAGGAATGAGGAATGAGAAATGTTAAAAATGCATGTTTTTAGCACTTTTCTAAAAAAAAGTCAAGAAAATATTTGGTTATGTGAAATTTTGTCACTACCTTTGCACCCGTTATCCTGAAAACAATCTTATTTACCGCTAATGGAAAGACTAATACCTATTGAAGATATAGAGCGATTGTCTGTGAAGACAGTCGCTTTATTCGTTATATAAAGTGTAATAAATCAGCCGTGATGATATGATATTTGACCAAAATACAGTTAAATAATCATAAATCAACGAATTAATTCCTAATTCCTAATTCCTAATTCCTAATTTATTTGTACCTTTGCAGCCGATTTAGTCCGTGGAGGCTCAAATAAGTGAGGACACGAAGCCCTCCGCCTTGCGGAAACCGTTTAAATTTTTTAATAAATGTACGCAATTGTAGAAATTAACGGTCAGCAGTTTAAGGCTGAACAGGGCAAGAAGCTCTTCGTTCACCACATCAAGGATTCAGAGGAAGGCCAGACTGTTGAGTTTGAGAAGGTCCTGCTCGTTGACAACGAGGGAGCTATCAAGGTTGGCGCACCTACCGTAGATGGTGCAAAAGTAGTGTGTGAGGTGGTTAATCCCCTCGTTAAGGGTGACAAGGTTATCGTCTTCAAGATGAAGCGCCGCAAGGACTATCGCAAGAAGAACGGACACCGCGAGCAGTTCACCCAGATTGAAGTTAAACAAGTAATCGCTTAAATTTTAGGAGGACTAAGAAATGGCACATAAAAAAGGTGTAGGTAGTTCTAAGAACGGACGTGAGTCAGCTTCACAAAGATTGGGCGTCAAGATCTGGGGTGGTCAGACATGCGTTGCAGGTAACATCATCGTTCGCCAGCGCGGTACAAAACACAACCCAGGCAACAATGTTGGTATCGGTAAGGATGATACCCTCTTTGCATTGGTTGACGGAGTAGTAAACTTCAAGAAGGGACGCCGCAACAAGAGCGTCGTTTCTGTAATACCAGTTGCAGAAGCCTAATTTTTATCAATTAAGATAATTTATTCCAAACAAACAACAGAATCCCGCATCTCTGACCGAGGTGTGGGATTTCTGCTTTCTTGCGACCATATTCGACCATATAGTGACTTTTTGTCTGCCTTTGTGACACTTTATCTGTATTTTTTTACATTCTTCAACAAATAAACGTCATTTTGCTTCGCCAAATCATAATTATTTCGTAACTTTGCACCATTTAAAGGAATAACGTTTAATTAAACAATAAGAATATGCTTACATTAAAGCTAATTACAGAGGAAACCGACCGCGTGATAAGCGGTTTGGAGAAAAAGCACTTCACAGGTGCAAAGGAAGCTATTGACAATGTGCTCGCCGTTGACAAGCGTCGCCGCGAGGCACAGCAGAAACTTGACAAAACCAAGCAGGAGGCAAAGATTTTTGCCTCACAGATTGGCGCACTTATGAAGCAGGGCAAGAAGGAAGAGGCAGAGCAGGCCAAACAACAGGTAGCAGAGCTGAAGTCTTTGGACAAACAACTTCAGGAGGATATGGACGCTGCCGAGAAGGAACTCACCACCCTACTCTGCCAAATCCCCAACATTCCTTATGACGAGGTGCCGGAGGGCAAGGCTGCCGAGGATAACCACGTTGTCAAGAGTAACCTCAAGGAGTGCGACGGCAATGATACAGTCGGTAATTGGACCATGAACCCGGAAAATAAGGAAGCCAAACTGCCACACTGGGAGCTGGCAAAGAAATACAATCTTATCGACTTCGATCTCGGTGTAAAGATCACCGGTGCCGGATTCCCTGTATATATCGGTATGGGAGCGCGTCTTCAGAGGGCTCTTATCAATTTCTTCCTTGATGAGGCACGCGCCTCTGGCTATACAGAGATTATGCCTCCAACGGTAGTCAACCAGGCATCAGGATATGGTACAGGCCAGCTGCCTGACAAGGAGGGGCAGATGTATCATTGCGAAGTTGATGACTTGTATCTCATCCCTACGGCAGAGGTTCCCGTTACCAATATCTATCGCGATGTAATTCTTGACGAAAAGGATTTGCCTATCAAGAACTGCGCCTATACACAGTGCTTCCGTCGTGAGGCTGGAAGCTACGGCAAAGACGTACGCGGCTTGAACCGTTTGCACGAGTTTTCAAAGATTGAGATTGTGCGTATCGACAAGCCCGAACACTCAAAGGAATCGCACAAGGAAATGCTCGCTCATGTAGAAGGCTTGCTTCAAAAACTTGAACTGCCCTACCGCATTCTTCTCCTTTGTGGTGGCGACCAGTCGTTTACATCTGCCATCTGCTATGACTTTGAGGTTTATTCAGAGGCACAGGGACGCTGGCTTGAGGTGTCTTCAGTAAGCAACTTCGACACTTATCAGGCCAATCGTCTGAAGTGTCGTTATCGCCATGCCGATGACAAGAAGATAGAGCTTTGCCACACTCTTAATGGCTCGGCACTCGCTCTTCCTCGTATTGTAGCAGCCATCCTTGAGGACAATCAGACACCTGAGGGTATTAAGATTCCCAAGGCTCTTATTCCATATATGGGATGCGACATGATTAATTAAGAGTTAAGAATTAAGAATTAAGAAAATGAACAAGATAATCAAGAAGAAGCAATTCTCCGAGAAGGTTTACCTCTTTGAGATTGAAGCGCCGCTGATTGCCAAGAGTCGCAAGGCTGGCAATTTCGTTATTGTACGAGTGGGAAGCAAGGGTGAGCGTATGCCGCTCACTATAGCAGACTCCGATGTCAATAAGGGCACAATTACCATAGTTGTGCAAAAAGTAGGACTCTCATCCGTAAAATTGTGTTCACTTAATGAAGGTGACTATGTAACAGATGTTGTCGGTCCTCTGGGAAATCCGACACACATCGAAAAATTCGGTACTGTAATCTGTGCTGGTGGTGGTGTAGGAGTAGCTCCAATGCTTCCTATCATCCGCGCTCTGAAGGCTGCGGGTAATAGGGTTCTGTCCGTTATTGCCGGTCGTTCCAAGGATCTTGTAATTCTTGAGGATGAAGTAAGGGACAGCAGTGACGAACTTATTATCATGACCGACGACGGATCATACGGCGAGAAAGGTGTCGTTACCGTAGGTATCGAGAAGTTCATCAACCAGGAGCACATCGACAAGGTATTTGCCATCGGCCCTCCCATCATGATGAAGTTCAGCTGCCTTCTCACACAGAAATACAACATCCCTACCGACGTGTCGCTCAACACCATTATGGTTGACGGTACTGGTATGTGTGGTGCATGTCGTCTCACCATCGGTGGCAAAACAAAGTTTGTTTGCATCGATGGTCCCGAGTTTGATGGTGCACTTGTTGATTGGGACGAGATGTTCAAGCGCATGGGCACATTCAAGCGCGAGGAGCAGATTGAGATGGAGCATCTTCAGGAACATCTTACAGGTGTAGCCGACAAGGACACTCCTATAGTTGAAGAGACAGAGGCTTGTGAAAGCACTACTTCACCAGATACAAGTACAGAAGTTGACACAGAGTCACTTACCGACCGTAATGCAGAGTGGCGCAAGGCACTTCGCTCTTCGATGAAACCAAAGGAGCGCACTGCTATCGAGCGTGTGGTGATGCCCGAGCTCGACCCAGTTTATCGTGCCACGACCCGCACAGAAGAAGTGAACAAGGGACTCACCAAGGAAATGGCAATGCGCGAGGCACAGCGTTGCCTCGACTGTGCTAAGCCTTCATGCGTAGAAGGTTGCCCGGTGAATATAAATATACCTTCGTTTATCAAGAACATCGAACGTGGCGAGATTCTCGCAGCCGCCAAGGTACTAAAGCAAACCTCTGCCCTGCCCGCTGTGTGCGGTCGTGTTTGCCCGCAGGAGAAACAGTGTGAGAGCAAGTGTATCCACCTGAAGATGAATGAACCGGCAGTTGCCATTGGTTATCTCGAACGTTTTGCCGCCGACTACGAGCGCGAAAGCGGTCAGATGTCTATGCCTGATTTAGCACCGGCCAACGGAATCAAGGTGGCAGCCATCGGTTCCGGTCCTTCGGGATTGAGTTTTGCCGGAGATATGGCAAAGCAAGGCTTTGACGTATATGTATTCGAGGCTCTCCACGAAATCGGCGGTGTGTTAAAATATGGTATTCCGGAGTTCCGTCTGCCCAATCGTATTGTTGACGTTGAGATTGACAACCTCAAGAAAATGGGTGTACATTTCCAAACAGACTGTATCGTCGGCAAGACCATATCTGTTGAGGAACTTGAGTCGATGGGCTTTAAGGGTATCTTCGTAGGTTCCGGTGCGGGATTGCCCAATTTCATGAATATCCCAGGTGAGAATGCCATAAATATTATGTCGTCCAATGAGTATCTCACTCGCGTCAACCTTATGGATGCCGCCAATCCGGAGACCGACACTCCAATCAACCTTGGAAAACATGTGATTGTAGTCGGTGGTGGAAACACTGCTATGGACTCTTGTCGCACTGCAAAACGTCTCGGTGCAGAGGTAACTCTTGTTTACCGTCGTTCCGAACAGGAGATGCCCGCACGTCTCGAAGAAGTAAAGCATGCCAAAGAAGAAGGTATCAACTTCCTCTGTCTGCACAATCCTATTGAGTATAAGGCCGACGAGAAAGGTGCCGTATGTCAGGCTGTTCTTCAGGTGATGGAACTTGGTGAGCCGGATGCAAGCGGACGTCGCAGTCCTGTGCCAGTGGAAGGCAAGACCGTAACACTCGATGTTGACCAGGTAATTGTTGCTGTGGGAGTATCTCCTAATCCATTGGTACCCAAGTCTATCGAAGGTCTCGAACTTGGTCGCAAGAATACTATTGCAGTAAACGAAGACATGCAGAGCTCACGTCCGTCGGTATATGCCGGTGGAGACATCGTCCGTGGTGGAGCGACAGTAATCCTCGCAATGGGTGACGGTCGCCGTGCAGCAAAGGCAATGGCAGAGAAGTTGAAATAAATGAACGGATTATATACAATCATATTGCTCATACTAAGCAACGTCTTCATGACGCTTGCTTGGTATGGGCATTTGAAACTTCAAGAAACAGGCGTGTCCGCCAAGTGGCCTATCATCGGTGTGATAGCGTTCTCGTGGGGAATAGCGTTCTTTGAATATTGCTGTCAGGTACCGGCAAACCGTATGGGATTTGAGGGCAATGGAGGCCCGTTCAATCTTGTGCAACTGAAAGTAATACAGGAATGTATTAGCCTTGCAGTATTTGCGGCAATCGCCAATATCATGTTTCAAGGACAGAACTTGCACTGGAATCATATCCTTGCGTTCTTCCTTATTATATGTGCCGTTTATCTGGTGTTTATGA
The DNA here is from genome assembly GCA_022764085.1 of Prevotella sp. Taxonomy (GTDB): domain Bacteria; phylum Bacteroidota; class Bacteroidia; order Bacteroidales; family Bacteroidaceae; genus Prevotella. The sequence continues at coordinate 4,580 of JALERP010000062.1, read as the reverse complement.
AATGAGGCATTTGGAATGAGGAGTGAGGAGCAATTATTGGAACATAGGTTGACAAGACGTTTTCAGCAAGCACTTGTCAATTATAGTCTTATCGACGATGGCGACAAGATACTTGTCGGCTTGTCCGGGGGTAAGGATTCACTTTGCCTTCTCGAACTTCTTGCAAAACGCAGCAGGATTCAGCGTCCGTTGTTCTCAGTGGAAGCCATACACGTAAGGATGGAAAACATTGAGTATGCAACCGACACTTCATATCTGCAATCATTCTGCGAACAGTTGGGAGTAATACTTCATGTTGTCACCACACGTTTCGATGACAGCAAGCCAACCAAGAAGCCCAAGTGTTTTCTGTGCTCATGGCATCGTCGCAAGGAAATGTTCCGTCTTGCTCAGGAACTTGGTTTCAACAAGATTGCACTCGGACATCACAATGACGATATCATCCATACCGCATTGATGAACCTCACCTTTCAGGGACAATTCTCTACAATGCCTGCAAAGCTTGAGATGAGAAAGATGCCACTTACCATAATCCGTCCCTTGTGTCTGATAGAAGAAAAGGATATCAAACGCTGGGCTGAACTTCAGAAATACGAAAAACAACTCAAACTATGCCCATTCGAGACAGTGTCACATCGAACCGACATCAAACGGATATACGGCGAGATGGAAAACATTAATCCAGAAACCCGATTCTCTATATGGAATGCACTTGAATCTGATAATAAATTAATAGAAAAAGCAACCAATTGACTATGAAAGGAAAATACATACTTTTTACAGCCCTAATGATGGCTATGCCTATATCTATGGACGCTCAGAAAAAAAGAAGCGCACCTAAGACGAAGGCTAAACCGACAGTGGTAGATAAAGAGTTCGAACTGCGGCTTGATGGTATGAGGGCTGCCACGCAAAAGGTTATGTTTGTTGACAGCGTCGTTGTCAGCAAGTCAAGGTTATTAAAATCCCTGAACATTCCAGACGAAGCCGGAAGCATTGTTGACTATAATACTTTCTTTAAGGAAACCGACCAACCAAATGCTGTCGTGTATCTAAACCAGTTGAAGAACAAGTGCGTCTTTTCAAAATATGTCAATAAGGGATGGGACTTGTATTCAAGCGAGCTTATTGGCGGGAAATGGGCTAAAGCCATTCCTCTAAAAGGACTTGATGTGATTGGTGATGATGTTGACATCAACTGGCCTTTTCTTCTTTCAGATGGCGTAACCCTGTATTTTGCCGCAAAAGGAGATGAGAGCATTGGCGGATTTGATATTTTCATGACACGTTATGACGAATCAACAGACAGGTATCTAAAGCCGGAAAACATCGGAATGCCTTTCAATTCCACCGCCAACGACTATTTCTACATTGTTGACGAATACGATGGATACGGATGGTTTGCCACCGACCGCCACCAGCCTAAGGACAAAGTGTGCATATACTCGTTCATACTCAACAATGTACGTGAGAACTACAATCCTGACGACTACTCGCCAGAGCAACTCAAACAGCTCTCCGAACTGCATAGCATCTCGATGACATGGACAGACAAAGGGCGCAGAACCTACGCACAGGAGCAACTCGCCGAGATAGCGAAGCGTAAATATTCACAGGTAAAAAAGAACGACTTCAAATTCGTCATAAATGACAAATTCACATACACCACTCTAACAGATTTCCGTTCTGTAGAAGCAGCTGAGAAATATGCCATACTTTATGACATTATGAGCAAGAAAACGAAGTTGGACAACTCTGTCGAAAGGGCAAGGAATGCTTTTCCCACAGCAAAGTCCAAGCAAAAAGAAGAGTATAGGAAGCAACTTTTGGCTGCCGAAAAACAGAGCGAGAAATACGAACTTGAAATAGAAGACCTGACAAAGGAAATCAGAAGTATTGAATTAAAGAAACTAAGTCATGAATAACTATATTGCAGAATCAGAATTGGTAATTAATGAAGACGGTTCGATATTCCATCTACACATTAAGCCCGAACAACTTGCCGACCGCGTGATATTGGTTGGCGACCCGGGGCGGGTCAATCTCGTGGCTTCACATTTCGACACTTGCGAATGTGAGGCGTCAAACCGTGAATTTCATTCCAAAACGGGAACATACAAAGGCAAGAGAATCACAGTGTTAAGCACCGGCATCGGATGCGACAATATCGACATCGTGTTGAATGAACTTGATGCACTTGCCAACATCGACTTCAATACCCGCATGGTGAACGAGAATCTCCGCAGTCTTCAGATAGTCAGAGTCGGCACTTGTGGAGGACTTCAGCCAAACACCCCGGTTGGAACATTCATAGCAACAGTCAAGAGTATCGGTTTCGACGGACTGCTCAATTACTATGGCAGACGCGATGAGGTGTGCGACATCGAATTGGAAAAAGCATTCACAGCCCACACCTCTTGGCTTCCGCAGCTCCCTGCCCCTTACGTATCAGTATCCGACCCTGAACTCATAGAACGTATTGCTGGTGACGATATGGTTAGGGGCATCACCTGCACCTGTGGCGGTTTCTACGGACCCCAAGGACGATGCCTTCGCATACCCTTGGCAGACCCTGAACTCAACAGTAAGATAGAGTCGTTTGAATACCAAGGTCTTCGCGTCACCAACTTCGAGATGGAGAGCAGCGCATTAGCCGGATTGAGCAGTCTTCTTGGACACAAGGCCATGACATGCTGCATGGTACTGGCTAACCGCCGTACCCATAATATGAAAACAAGTTACAAGAATGACATCAACACTCTTATTCTTACCGTACTTGAAAGAATATGACTTCTTCTTATGATAATATCTGCGCTATGGCTACACCCTCGGGTGGAGCCATAGGCATAGTCCGTGTATCAGGACCAGACTCCATTGCAATAGTAGAGCGACTCTTCAGCAGAAAAATTTCAGAGGCAAAAAGCCATACGATGCATTATGGTGTTTTCGCCTCTGATTCGTCAATGCCCGTTGACGACGTCATGGTGGGCATATTCCGTGCTCCCCACACATATACAGGTGAAAATTCAGTTGAAATATATTGTCACGGTTCAAGATACATCATGTCTGAGATAATCCGCATCCTAATAGAATCAGGATGCCGTCAGGCTGAACCCGGGGAATTCACAAGGCGAGCATTTGTCAACGGCAGGATGGACCTTAGTCAGGCAGAGGCAGTGGCAGACCTCATCGCCGCTTCGGGCAGGGCATCACATGACATGGCCCTCGGTCAACTGCGCGGAAACATTTCTTCAGAACTTTCCTCCCTTCGCGACAAGCTCCTCAAGATGACATCTCTTATGGAGCTCGAACTCGATTTCAGTGACCATGAGGAACTTGAGTTTGCCGATCGGTCGGAACTGCTCCAGTTGGCAACAGTCATACAGCATCGCATCTCGTCTCTTGCCTCTTCATTCCGTACCGGCCAAGCAATAAAGCAAGGCATCCCCGTGGCAATCATCGGCAAAACCAATGTTGGCAAGAGCACTCTCCTCAACCGCCTTGTCGGTGAGGACAAAGCCATCGTCAGCGACATCCACGGCACCACCCGTGATATTATCGAGGACACCATCGACATCCACGGCATCACCTTCCGTTTTGTCGATACGGCCGGTTTGCGCACCACCGACGATGTCATCGAACAAATAGGCATCGAGCGTTCCTATTCTGCCCTTTCCAAGGCAGCTATCGTTCTTTGGGTCATCGACACCCCTCCGTCGGAAGAAGAACTCACCGACATCACCTCACGATGCAAGGACAAACAAGTTATTTTAGTCATCAACAAGACGGATAAGCATCCCACCGCCCCATTATTCACCTCAGATTACACATCATCCCTCCCCTTCCCCACCCTGTCTATCAGTGCATTGAATGGTACAGGCATCAACGAGCTTACCGATATCATCTATGCCAAGGCAGGCATCCCCGAGATTGGCGAGAACGATGCCATCATAACTTCTGCCCGCCACTACTCCTCACTCCTTCAAGCCCAGGAGAGCATCAACCGGGTTCTTGACGGTCTTGAGATGAACATCCCAAACGACCTTCTGAGCGAAGACCTCCGCCAATGTCTCGATACCCTTGCCGACATCACTGGAGGCATAATCACCCCCTCTGAGGTTCTCAACAACATCTTCTCCCACTTCTGCGTGGGAAAGTAGGACGTGAAAACAAGAGAAAACAAATATAGAAACCACGGTATATCACATTGAAAATCAGTGATTTGCAGAAGCAAAAACACCGTTTCTAACAACGGCTCAAACTCTGTTCCTGTATTTTGTTCTTATCTGATTATCAGCGTGTTAGATGCTCTGCATCGGAAATCATCCATAACCAAAGTAATAGAAATAGAAAATGGCAAAGAGCAAAAAAGACTTTACATTACTTCTCATTGCGCTCTTTTGCAGTTCTTTGACTCATGCACAAAAGCAAGTTCCTGTAGAACGGAAAGATTCCATTGACAATGGAAGTAATATAATAAAGATAGTTGGAAATCATTCCAACAAGGGTGCGGCCAACAACGCCCTCGACGTGTTGAGTGGTCAGGCTGCTGGTGTCAATGTGACATCCAACGGTCTGGA
>JALERP010000120.1 GCA_022764085.1 Prevotella sp. | reverse complement strand
TGACAAACTGTGGAGATGGGCAAAGCGATATATGGCTTATCCGAAGAACTCACCCTGGGACGGATATTTCTGTTGGCAATGCTCAAGAGACGGCAAGCAGATTGGCAATAGTAATGCATCAGATGGAGAGTTGTATTTTGCAACGGCTCTCTTCCTCGCCGCAGAGAGATGGGGCGAACCTCGATATGCCGAGGAGGCAAACGAGATACTACAGAAATGTATGTCTAAGACAGGTGAGGGTGGGGTGTTCAATCTCTACAACCGGGATAATTACCTTATTACCTTTGTGCCTGATAGGGTGGGCAAGGAATTCTGCGACCCGTCGTATCAGTTGCCCGCATTCCTCGACAAATGGGCAAAGGTGGCAACAATGGACCGTAAGTTCTGGAAGAAGGCTGCCAAGGCAGCACGACAACATCTCATTGACTCTGCCGACCCCGTCACCGGTCTCTATCCCGACTACAGTAATTACGACGGTAGTGCATATCGCTGGCCACATGCGGGATATGATACATCTATCTATATGTACGACGCTATAAGATGCGCCATGAACGTAGGTATGGACTATTATCTATGGGGCAAGGACAAAAAACGTCAGACAGCAGTAATGTCACGCCTGTTGTCGTTCTTCAAGTCCGACGACTACAAGCACGCGCGCTTCAGCCTCGACGGTAAGAAACGCTTTGACGAATACACACATGGTATGCTCGGAGCCAATGCCGTGGCTGCCTTTGCTCTTGCCAAATCCACTCCCGAACACAAGGAACTCGCCAAAGAGCAGCTTCAGCGACTTTGGGACAGCAAGCCTCCTACGGGCAAATACCGCTACTACGACGGTATGGTTTATTATCTGTCATGGCTTCACGTGTCAGGCTATTTCTCGCTCAACTTCAAGTAATGATAATAACAATGGTGGCCTCGTAATTCACTACGTGACCACCATTTTTCGAAACAATAACTAAAACCTAACAAAGTATCTAATGAAGCAATGCAAAATAAACTATCTTCTTGGCATAGGATGCTTGCCTTTTCTCATCTGCTTTACGCATTTCTTGCAGGGAGGAGTAGGCTTGCCGCAGCATGGTGTAAACTTATGGCAGTTGCATTTACAAACATATGCCTTGCCCCGCCATGATGACGGTCTTTGGTGGTTATGACCATCGTGTACTATGACAGTCACGTTTCTGTCGTTCCTCATGTTTCTGTCATTAGTCACGCTTGTATTGTTCTTACCACTGGTAGATACTACTATCGTAAGCATCATCACCATCATAATCATTATCTTCTTCATAATCTTCATTTTTTTAAGTGTTATACATCTTGTTCTTTTATCTGGTGCAAAGGTACGGCGATTTCTCGACATACGCAAATGATTATCCCTAATCACAAGTGGGACTTTCCCTAAACCGTGATGGGGATTTTCCTCGCGACTTAATATTTAAACACAGAGGCTGAGTATTTATTAAACACAAAGGAACAAAGGATTTCTTCAGATACAAAGACAACAAGCAACCTAAAGGTTGCCACAAAGCCTTGCGGTATGGGCATCAAAGTTGCTTACAAAGTCCACAAAGTTATCCCACTGCAAGCCTTTGTGGCGACTTTTAAGTCGCTTGTTGTCTTTGTATCTAAAAATAATCTTCGTTTCTTTGTGTCTTTGTGTTCAAATATATAGGATTAGCTTAATAGTTACCTTTTTCCCCACGAAATAATAAAAAATACTTAATTGTTTTGGCTTACTCGGAAAAAAGGTGTAACTTTGCACTTCGCTTCTATTGGCTTCTTATATATAATAAGGAATAAAATAAATTAAGTATATGGCAGACAAGGACAAGGAACTGACCCCGATGATGCGTCAGTATGTGGAACTTAAGGCTAAGCACCCGGATGCTGTGCTGCTCTTCAGATGTGGAGACTTCTACGAGACTTATCTCGAAGATGCCGTCATCGCATCGCGTATCTTAGGCATCACACTCACCCGACGCAACAACGGCAATAACAAAGGCTCGGAAATGGCGGGATTCCCTTTCCACGCTCTCGACACTTATCTGCCTAAACTCGTCAGGGCCGGAAAGCGTGTGGCAATATGCGACCAGCTCGAAGACCCTAAACTCACCAAAAAACTCGTAAAGCGAGGCATAACCGAACTTGTCACTCCCGGTGTGGCAATGAGCGACAACGTGCTCAACTACAAGGAGAACAACTTCCTCGCATCGGTGCATTTCGACAAATCTACCTGTGGCATTGCATTCCTCGACATATCTACAGGCGAGTTCATCACCGGCGAGGGCACTCCTGACTATATCGAAAAGCTACTCAGTAATTTCTCTCCCAAGGAAGTGCTCTTTGAGCGCAACCGTAAGCAGCAGTTTGAACAGTTCTTCGGCAGTAAGTTCTTCACTTTCCAACTCGACGACTGGGTATTCACCGAACAAACCGCCAAGCAGAAACTGCTGAAACATTTCGGCGTGAAGAACCTCAAAGGCTTTGGTATTGACCATCTCAAGAGCGGTATTATTGCCAGTGGTGCCATACTGCAATACCTTGAGATGACGCAGCACACACAGATTGGCCATATCACCTCTATTTCAAGAATTGAGGAAGAGAAATACGTAAGGCTCGACAAGTTCACTCTCAGAAACCTCGAACTTGTTTATCCCATGAACGAGGACGGCAAGTCACTCCTTGATGTCATCGACAATACAATATCTCCCATGGGCAGCAGAATGTTGCGCAGATGGCTCGTATTCCCGCTGAAGAGCGAGAAGAAAATCAATGACCGACTTGACATTGTGGAGTATTTCTTCCGCGAACCTGAATTCCGTGAACTGCTCGACGAGCAGCTTCACCGCATCGGCGACCTGGAACGAGTAGTGTCGAAGGTGGCGGTGGGCAGGGTCACACCGCGGGAGATGGTGCAACTAAAGACTGCACTGCAGGCTATCAAACCCATAAAGACTGCCTGCGAACATGCCAAAAACGACGTGCTCAAAAGGGTGGGCGACCAGATTAACCTGTGCGAACTAATACGCGACAAGATTGACCGTGAACTGCATCCCGATGCCCCGCAGCTTGTCAACAAGGGCGGTGTCATAAACGACGGTGTCAACGAGGAACTCGACCAACTGCGCAGCATAGCTTATCACGGCAAGGACTACCTGCTGAAAATACAGGAGAGGGAAGCCGAGAAGACAGGAATACAGAGTCTGAAAATCGGATATAACAATGTCTTCGGATATTACCTTGAGGTGAGAAACACCTACAAGGAGCAGGTGCCGCAGGAGTGGATTCGCAAACAGACTCTTGCACAGGCCGAGAGATACATCACCGAGGAGCTGAAGGAATATGAGGAGAAGATTCTCGGTGCCGAGGAGAAGATTATCTCACTTGAGACCAAACTCTTCAATGACCTCGTCATCGCCACTCAGGAATATATCCAGCAAATACAGACAAACGCCAATCTCATCGCTCATCTCGACTGTCTGTTGTCGGGGGCAAAGACGGCTCAGGAACACAAGTATGTGCGACCTGTTATCGACTCTTCTGATATTATTGACATCAAGCAAGGACGCCATCCCGTTATAGAGACACAGATGCCCATAGGCGAGGAGTATGTGCCAAATGACATCATGCTCGACGCTGAAGGTCAGCAGATTATGATTATCACCGGACCTAATATGGCAGGTAAGTCGGCTCTGCTGCGCCAGACAGCCCTCATAGTGCTATTGGCGCAGACAGGCTCTTTTGTCCCAGCGGAAAGCGCAAGGATTGGTCTTGTTGACAAGATATTCACACGTGTGGGAGCAAGTGACAATATCTCACTTGGCGAATCCACCTTCATGGTAGAGATGACCGAGGCCTCGAACATATTGAACAACGTGTCGCCCAAGTCGCTCGTATTGTTCGACGAGCTGGGACGCGGCACATCCACATACGACGGCATATCCATAGCCTGGGCCATAGTGGAATACCTGCATGAGAATCCAAGGGCAAAGGCACGCACCCTCTTCGCCACTCACTATCACGAACTTAATGAGATGGAGAAGAACTTCGGACGTATCAAGAACTACAATGTAAGCGTGAAAGAGGTGGACGGCAAGGTCATCTTCCTTCGCAAACTGATGCGAGGCGGTTCGGAGCATTCATTCGGTATTCACGTGGCAGAGATTTCAGGTATGCCCAAGAGCATCATCCGTCGTGCCAACGTCATACTGAAGGAACTGGAAGCTGACAATGCTGGAGTGGGCAGTGCAGGCAAACCGACAGCAGCCATTGCCCAAAGCCGAGAGGGAATGCAACTCAGCTTCTTCCAATTAGACGACCCCGTACTATGTCAAGTAAGGGACGAAATAATCGGTCTCGACATCAACAACCTCACTCCCGTAGAAGCACTCAACAAGCTCAACGAAATAAAGAAGATTGTAACCGGCAAATAACATGCACCACCACTATAAGACATTAATTAAGCTTGGCACCCCGATAGTCATCGGCCAAATAGGCAACCTTGTCCTCAACTTCGCCGACACACTCATGATAGGCCATCACTCGACGTTGGAACTTGCAGCTGCCAGTTTCATCAACGGTATCTTTGTCCTGTTCATCCTCTTTGCCATTGGCTTCAACTTCGCCCTAACTCCCGTTGCAGGCCCATTCATCGGCCGCAATGAGAACGAACAGGCTGGCACTGTGATGCGTTCTTGCCTGTGGGCAAATGTCATCCTCATATTAACCCTCACCGCCCTTGCCGTGGCGTTCTATTTCTCACTGCCTTTCTTCGGCCAACCCGAAGAACTGCTGCCGCTGATGCGTCCTTATCTCATCGTAAATATTCTGTCTATTCCATTTGCAGTAATAGCTTGTCAGATGAAACAGTTCTTCGACACTATAGGCGCCACAAAAATCTCGATGTATGTACTTGTGCTCTCTAACATACTGAATATCATAGGCAACTATTTCCTTATCTACGGTATTGGAGGATGTCCCGAACTGGGACTTCTCGGTGCGGGAATATCCACCGCAGTGTCGAGATGTATCATTACCCTGTTGTTCTGTCTCATCTTTTTCATGGGAAAGAAATACCGTATTTATCTCAACGGAGCCATGAACACCGATTCTGAAAAAACAAAAGACACATTCACTCAGATAAACAAGCTCGGATGGACATCTGCCATACAAGCCACCATCGAATGCGGAGCATTCTCACTCGTTGCAATCTTTGTGGGATGGTTAGGCACCAAACCGCTTGCCGCCCACCAGATAATGCTCACCGCCTCGATGTTCTTCTATAATATATACCTCGGCATTGCCACTGCCATTAGTATTCGTGTGAGCCATTTTGCGGGCATGAAGGAATGGAAATCCATCGTTGATGTCACCAAGAGCGGATTCTTCATTATCATCGGCATTGCCGCCGTAATGGCAGTACCTGTTTATTTGTTCCGTCATGATATCGGTGGACTCTTCTCTGACGACCCGATAGTAGGTCAACTTGTCGCTGTAACTATTATTCCTCTTATTCTTTATCAGATTAGCGATGCCTTCCAATGCTCTATTGCCAATGCCTTGCGTGGGCTGGGCGAGATGAAACATCTGATGTGGGCAGCCTTCTTTGCCTATTTTGTTGTCTCATTGCCCTTGAGTTGGCTTTTGGGTAATCATCTGGGCTTTGGTCTTGTCGGCATCTGGTATGCCTTTCCTGTATGCCTGACGGTAGCCGGTGTTCTTTATTTCATCATACTCAAAGTGAAGTTGCCAAGATAGGAGATACCAAGCAGACCTCTATGCGTCCACAACTGAAAGAATTAAACGACAATCCCTACTTTAGCTTAACTTTATTTGCAACTCTGCTCATGCTTTTGTAACTATTCAGCAGGTAGTATTCCTTTATACACAGTGGATTAAAAGCACTGTTAAATCCTTTAACAATTGAGTGCTCCCGATTTTTCCGAAATTCCCGTACCCCCCTACGGCATTCTATTTTGCGAGAATCTCAGAG
>JALERP010000119.1 GCA_022764085.1 Prevotella sp. | reverse complement strand
CTTAAGACATAGCATGGTGCCCCCTTCGTCTATTGCCGTACACGCCTGTTTGTAAGCGTCCGACGCGCTGCTCTCCTTGCTCAGAGCGAACACCGTTCCCATCTGCACGCCTTCTGCACCAAGAGCCATTGAGGCGAGCATTGCCTGTCCTGATGCTATTCCACCTGCTGCGATAAGGGGTAGGGTAGTTGCTTTCCTCACTTGCGGTATGAGAGTCATAGTGGTAGACTCCTCTCTTCCATTATGTCCTCCTGCCTCAAAACCTTCGGCTACGATGGCATCGACACCTGCTTCCTCGCATTTAATGGCAAACTTACTGCTCGATACTACGTGCGCAACTTTTATGCCTCGGTCGTGTAACCATCGGGTGTATTTCTTCGGACTGCCTGCTGAGGTGAATACTATGGGCACCCGCTCCTCTTCTATTATACCCAGAACGGAGTCCATCTCGGGGTACATCAATGGAATGTTCACACCCCAGGGCTTGTCTGTGGCTCCCTTTGTCTTTCGGATGTGCTCACGTAGTGTCTCCGGGTGCATCGAGCCTGCACCGAGAAGTCCGAGACCGCCAGCGTTGCTGACAGCTGATGCCAATCGCCATCCGCTGCACCATACCATGCCTCCAGCTATTATTGGATGCTCTATGCCGAAGAGCCTGCATATTCTGTTGTTGTCCATATCCTTAGTTCCTGTTGATGGTAATACTGTTTGTATTCTTAATGCAAATGTATGAATAAAATCTTTTCCGTGCAACTATTTGCAACAAAGATTAGCATTTGGCCTACCTTTGTTTGGCTATATCGACATTATGCCTTAAATTTGTAGGCACCAAACAGGCAGGAGGTGATACCCTGCCACATATTAATATATATAATGTATCATATATGGATGAGGATTTGAAAACACTCTTGCGACAATATGCCGACAGATATGAGACTGCCGGCTTTATCTCTGGTGACCCTTCGTGGTTCATGCATCAGGTTCAAGGACGATACAATAGGGAAACTTTGGCTTTTGTGGCCTCGTGTCTGAGCTATGGCTCCCGTAAGCAGTTCTTGCCCAAGATACAGCAACTGCTCGACTGCTCGGGAGGCGATTTCCATGAATGGGTAAGCAAAGGCGAGTTCGAGAGGGATATACCTGCTACAGGCCAATGTTTCTATAGACTGTATTCGTACGAGAAGATGAACACCTTCCTAAGGATGCTCAGACAGCTGTTGAACGATTATGGCTCGTTGGGCGATTATGCAGCACACTCTGTTGAACATTGCCACGACGGCAGTTCCGACGTGCTCGCAATTCTTGATGCCGTAAGCGATTATTTCTGGAGCCGCGGACTTACCGGAATAGTACCCAAACCACGTACTTCACTCTGCAAACGCCCGGTGATGTTTCTCAGATGGATGGTAAGGGATGGGTCGCCGGTAGACCTCGGACTGTGGACTGAGTTCGTTGATAAGCGAAACCTGTATATACCAATGGATACACATGTCTTTCAGATGTCTCAAAGACTCGGACTTCTACAGCAGAATTCCGCAAGCTGGAAATCGGTGGAGTTGCTAAGGAACCAGATGCTTGAGGTGTTTCCTGACGACCCCTCACGTGGTGACTTTGCCCTGTTTGGCTATGATGTCTCTGATGACAGAAAGGGTGAGAATGATTAGAGATTTATAGTTTTGTTGTCTCACAGAACTTGCAATTATAAAAGACTATGAATAAGGTGTTTACGAATTTTGGAATAAAGTCCGACGACAATCGCAAGGATGAGCTGATAAGGATAATCACACATTCGGCAGAACAACTCACACTTCCAGAACTTGAAGCTCTGTATTATGATATGCTTACCAAAGGGTATATAAAATGATTTTTAAGGAGTTGTGATAGGGAGTAATGATGGGGAGTTATTCTTGGGGAGTTATGATAAGCCATTACCTTTGTTGCCTATGGACATTTGGCCCCTCATAACTCCTCCTCATAACTCCCTCTCATAACTTCCCCCAAAAAATAACTCCCCTTCAAAAAGAAAAGTTACTGCTTGTCCTTAAGCAAGTCACGAATTTCGGTAAGGAGTTTCTCTTCTGCCGAAGGCTGTGGTGCTGGGGCAGGCTTATTGTCTTCCTCTTTCTTCTGCTTGCGTGCCAGTTTGTTTATGAATTTAACAAGCATGAAGACACAGAATGCAATGATGATGAAATCGATAAGCGTCTGCAGGAAATTGCCGTAGTTGATGGTGGCTGCTTGCATCGTCTCTACTCCCGGTATCTCTACCGATGGCAGGGTGACCTTAAGGTCGCTGAAGTTGACACCACCAATCAGCCAGCCTATCGGAGGCATGATTATGTCGTCTACTATAGAAGAAACGATTTTTCCGAATGCACCGCCGATGATTACACCGACAGCCATGTCGACAGCATTACCTTTAACTGCAAATTCCTTGAATTCCTTGATTAATTTTCCCATGTTCTTTGTTTTTATGTTTATTATTGTAATATAGAGTTGTCACATTGGTCGATTTTCTTTTTGGTGGGCATGATATCTTCCTACTGCTTCAACTATTTTATATAATTTAATACTTCTTTTGACTGCAAATATAGAATTTTTTTTGTAACTTTGCATGCGTAAAGAAGAAAAAAAACACTCTGAAGGCGTATTTCTTCCAAAAAACATGTCATACCTTATTATAAAGGATGCTACAGACAGATAAATTGTATTTTTAACTTAATATTAAAGTAACACAAAATGATTAAGATTGCTATTAACGGTTTTGGCCGTATCGGTCGTCTGGCTTTCCGTCAGATGTTTGAGGCAGAAGGTTATGAGGTAGTTGCCATCAACGACCTTACATCTCCAAAGATGCTCGCTCACCTTCTTAAGTATGACACTGCTCAGGGTGGTTTCGCCGGCAAGTTCGGTGAGAACAAGCACACCGTAGAGGCTACTGACAACTCTATCATCGTTGACGGTAAGGAAATTACCATTTACGCTAAGCCTAATGCTGCTGAACTGCCTTGGGGTGAGCTTGGTGTAGACGTAGTTCTTGAGTGCACAGGCTTCTATACTTCTAAGGAGAAGGCTTCTGCACACATCACAGCTGGTGCAAGAAAGGTTGTTATCTCAGCTCCTGCTGGAAAGGATCTCCCAACAATCGTTTACAATGTAAACCATAAGACTCTGACACCTGAGGATACAGTTATCTCTGCTGCTTCTTGCACAACTAACTGTCTTGCTCCTATGGCTGCCGCTCTTCACGCTTATGCTCCAATCCAGTCTGGTATCATGTCTACAATCCACGCTTACACTGGCGACCAGATGATTCTTGACGGTCCTCAGCGCAAGGGTGACCTCCGTCGCTCACGTGCAGGTGCACAGAACATCGTTCCAAACTCTACTGGTGCTGCCAAGGCTATTGGTCTCGTAATTCCTGAGCTCAACGGCAAACTTATCGGTTCTGCACAGCGCGTTCCTACTCCTACAGGTTCAACAACTATCCTCGTAGCTGTTGTAAAGGGCAAGGATGTTACCGTTGAGGGCATCAACGCTGCTATGAAGGCTGCTGGTACAGAGTCTTTCGGCTATACAGAGGATCAGATCGTTTCTTCTGATATCATCGGTATGAAGTATGGCTCACTCTTCGACGCCACACAGACCATGGTAGCCAAGATAGACGACGATACATATCAGGTACAGGTTGTTTCTTGGTATGACAACGAGAACTCTTACACTTCTCAGATGGTTCGCACTATCAAGTATCTTGCTGAACTCTAAGAGTAGACACTGTATCGAATCGTAATCTGATACATTATACAAAGGGCACACGAATATGTTTCGTGTGCCCTTTTTTACTTTATACCGCATGTAAATGAAGAAAAAGGGGGAAAAAACTGAATATTTGCAAAATAATAATTATCTTTGCAAAGATGAACCAGAAAATGATTACCATTATCGGACCCACCGCATCGGGGAAGACCAGTCTTGCCGCACATCTTGCAGCCGCTCTTATTTCCAAAGGTACTGCTGCCGAGATACTGTCCGGCGACTCCCGACAGGTATATAGAGGTATGGACATTGGAACAGGGAAAGACCTTGACGACTATAACGTTTCATTGCCCGGCACGAATACAATGGTAAGCGTTCCTTACCATCTCATAGACATTGCAGAGCCTGGAACCAAGTACAACCTTTTCAGGTATCAGCAGGATTTCCAGACGGCATATGATGAAATTCTGTCACGTGGTGCCCTGCCCATTCTCTGTGGTGGACCTGGACTATATATTGAGGCTGTGCTGAAAGGCTATGCCTTGTCGCCCGTACCACAAAATGATGCTCTTAGGGCTGAACTTGAGGGGAAAAGCCTTGAGGAGCTGACGGTGATGCTCGATGAACTTAAAGCCAAAAATGGCACTTCCATGCACAACACCACTGATGTGGACACTGCGCAAAGAGCCATTAGGGCTATAGAAATAGAGAAATACAATCTGGACAATCCACAACCCCAGAGACTGTTGCCGCAGCATGACTCGCTTGTGGTGGGGGTGAGCATTGACAGGGAGGTACGCAGGGAGAAAATCTCGTACAGGCTTAGACAACGCCTTGATGGTGGCATGGTTGATGAAATCAGAAAACTCATAGATCAGGGCGTAAAGGCTGAGGACCTGATATATTATGGTCTGGAATATAAATATGTAACGGAGTTTGTCATCGGAAAGCTGTCGTTTGACGAGATGTTCCGCTCCCTCGAGATAGCCATACACCAGTTTGCCAAACGGCAGATGACATGGTTCAGGGGAATGGAGCGTAGGGGAACTCGCATACATTGGATAGACGTTGGTATGCCAATAGAAACCAAAATTGATACTATACTAAAACTTTATGAGCAATACGGAGGATAAAATATGGTGAAGGACGTAACAGAAAGATGGGGAATAGTCTACTGCCCAAAGGGAGATATGCTCGTGTCTCCTGCTAAGCGCTGGACCAAGATAGAAAAGTGTCTTAAAGAGCAGGGGGTAGTATATGATTATGTACAGAGTGAGAATGTAGGAAGTGTGGAGAGGCTGGTTAAGATGATGATTAACAACGGTTACCGCACTATAGTCATTATTGGTGGCGACTCTGCACTCAACGATACCGTAAACTGTCTGATGCAGGCTGACCGTGAGGTAAGGGAACAGATTGCCTTGGCTGTGATACCTAACGGACTAATGAACGACTTTGCCCACTTCTGGAACATTAAGGAGGGTGAGTACTCCAAGATTATTGAGTGGATAAGGCAGCGTAGGATTAGGAAAATAGATCTCGGCTGTATTAGATATACCAACAAAAGAGGGGAGGCTTGCCACAGGTATTTCCTAAATTGTATCAATGTAGGGTTTATTGCTGCCATCATGAACCTTAGGCGGAAGACACACCATTTCTTTGGGTCAAGAACATTGTCATTCGTGTTCTCTTTCCTGTTACTGCTTTTCCAGAGAATGGAGTACAAGATGAGCATAAAGCTTAACTCTGATGTCATAAAACGTAAGGTCATGACAGTTTGCGTAGGTAATAGCCTTGGCTACGGCCAGACCCCTAACGCCGTGCCGTACAATGGTATGCTTGATGTATCGGTGGTGTACCATCCAGAGGTTATGCAACTCTTCGAGGGTATATATCTCTTCTTGCGTGGAAAGTTTCTTAATCATAAGAGTGTGCATCCCTACCGTACCAGAGAAGTGCTTTTCGAGAATACCCAAAATGCAATGGTGGGTATTGACGGTCGTCTGATGAATACTCCAAAGGGTCCCTTCCGCATCACCGTTGAGCAGGAGGTGATAAATCTCATCATCCCAACTTGGAAATCCTTCTAAGCTCGTCCTCGTTCAGCAGTTTTATATTTCGCCCATCCGTAGCAATGAGATTTGTTGCGGAGAAGTTGGATAGTGTGCGTATGGCGTTGCTTGTTGTCATGTTCGACATGTTGGCCAAGTCCTCGCGGGTGAGGCTTATGCTGATGGTACATCCGTCCTCGCCTACACCATATCGTTCCTTTAGCAGTAGCAGGCATTCGGCAAGACGCCCACGCAGATGTTTCTGGGTGAGATCTATCGTGCGCTGATCTGATTTTCCAAGCTGGCGTGCCAACACCTTTATTATATACATCGTTACGTTATAGTTCTCTCGGATGAGCCTGTCAAGCACGTGCAAGGGAATGAGGGCAAGTGTGCAGTTTTCGAAAGCTGAGGCTGACGAACTGTGGTGCTCACCGACCAGATGGGCACGATAGCCGAAGAAGTCACCCTTCTTGGCAATGCGAAGTATCTGGCATCTGTTGCCAGGAGTGTTCTTATAGATTTTTACCTTACCCTCTATGATAAAGGCCAGTTGCTCTGGAAGGTCACCTGCGTCGTAGACAACGCAGTTTTTCTTAATTTCCTTGACGTTGATGTTGTCTATTATTAATTGCAACTGCTCCTCCGTGAGGTCAGGCCATGTCGACAAAATAAGTTCGGCGATTACTTGATGTTGCATTTTTAAAAACTCCTCTTTACGTGACTGCAAAGTTACAATTTTTTTGCCAACAATATGGGTGAATATCCTTTTTTTTGTGTTCTTGAACATGAAATTACGAAAACAAAAAAAAAAATCCGAAATATTTTTGGAGTATGTGGTTTTTTTGCTAACTTTGGAGACAAAAGCATACGGTTGTCCCGTTAGCATAACCTGACAATTGATTAATCAACATTATAATAACTAACCTTAATAGAACTATGAGTTATCTTAGATTTGAAAAAGCTCTAATGACTAACTTGGAAGACTCGCTGCCGAAAGAGTTGTTGCGTACAAACCGTTCGGGAGCCTATTCCTGTTCTACTATCGTAGACTGCAATACGAGGAAGTATCATGGATTGCTGGTCGTGCCCGTTCCCGAAATTGATGACGAGAACCACGTTCTGCTGTCCTCACTCGATGTGACGGTCATACAGCATGGAGCAGAATTCAACCTCGGTCTTCACAAGTATCAGGGCAACAACTTTAGTCCTAAGGGTCACAAGTACATTCGTGAGTTTGACTGTGACAAAGTTCCCACAACAATCTATCGTGTAGGAGGTGTTCTTCTGAAGAAAGAGGTTGTCTTCCAGCATTACGAGGACAGGCTCCTCATTCGTTACACTCTCGTCGAGGCCCACTCGGCTACTACATTGCGGTTCCGTCCTTTCCTTGCCTTCAGAAGCGTAAGGCAGTTCACACATGAGAACACTGTCGCATCTCGCGACTACTCCGAGGTGGACAACGGTATCAAGACTTGCATGTATGCAGGTTATCCTGACCTATACATGCAGTTCAGTAAGAAGAATGAATTCGTATTCCAGCCAGACTGGTACCGCGGGGTTGAATATCCTAAGGAGCAGGAGAGGGGATACGCATCGACAGAGGACCTCTATGTTCCTGGCTACTTCGAGATGCCTATCAAGAAAGGAGAGAGCATCGTATTCTCTGCAGCTGTATCATCTATCAAGCCAAGCGTGCTGAAGAAACTGTTCGATGAGGAGGTTGCCGAAAGAAATCCACGTGACAACTTCTTCCATTGCCTCGTCAATGCTGCTCATCAGTTCCACATCCGTAAGAAGAATGATGATCGCTACCTGTTGGCTGGTTATCCGTGGTTTAAGTGCAGAGCAAGGGATACATTCATCTCTCTGCCGGGTCTTACTCTCTCCATTGAGGAGCAAGACTATTTCGAGCTTGTGATGAAGACTGCCGAGAAAGGACTCCGCGAGTTCATGGCAGGAAAGCCGCTCACTGTACAGATTGCTGAGATAGAGCAGCCCGATGTGCTGCTGTGGGCTATATGGGCCATACAGCAATACGCCAAGGAGGCTGGACTGGAGAAGTGCCGCGACATGTACGGACAACTCGTTAAGGATATAGTTAAGTTCATTGAGAGCGGCAAACACAATAACTTGCAGCTAAGAGACAACGGACTGCTGTACAGCAACGGTAAGGACAAGGCCGTTACATGGATGAACTCCACAGCCAATGGTTATCCCGTAGTGCCACGTACAGGCTATATCGTTGAGTTCAATGCCCTATGGTACAATGCCCTCTGCTTTGCTCAATCCATTGCTGAGCTTGACGGAGACAAGGCACTTGCAGAGCAACTTAATGAAAGGGCTGCTGTATGCCAGAAATCGTTCGTAGACACATTCCTCAACGAGCATGGCTACCTTTTCGACTATGTTGATGAGAACCCGCGCGACTGGAGTGTACGTCCGAATATGATTTTCGCTGCGGCCTTCGATTATTCACCACTCGACCAGGCACAGAAAAAGAGTGTAGTAGACTACTGTACACGAGAACTCCTCACTCCTAAGGGATTGCGCTCGCTCTCACCAAAGAGTGGCGGATATAATCCTATGTATACAGGTCCGCAGACACAGCGCGACTATGCATACCATCAGGGTACGGCATGGCCATGGCTGGGCGGATTCTATATGGAAGCACTCCTCAAGCTATACAAGAGGACACGACTGAGTTTCATCGAGCGTCAAATGGTGGGCTACGAGGACGAGATGGCATACCACTGCCTCGGTACTATGCCCGAACTCTTTGATGGCAATCCGCCTTTCCATGGAAGAGGAGCAATGTCATTCGCTATGAATGTGGCAGAGATTCTCAGAACATTGGAATTGTTGGAGAATTATAAATATTAAATATAGGAGGAACAGCAAATGAAAGTTTTAATGTTTGGATGGGAGTATCCTCCTCACGTATATGGTGGTCTGGCCACTGCTAATTTCGGTATCGCTGAAGGTCTCCATGCACAACCCGACATGGATATCACCCTATGCCTTCCTAAACCTTGGGGCGACGAGGACAGGACTTTTGCCAAGATTGTCGGCATGAACTGTGTGCCTATTGCCTATCGTGACGTTGACTATGACTATGTGAAGAACCGCGTAGGTCATATCATGGAGCCGGAACTGTACTATAGTATGCGCGACCATATCTATGCGGATTTCAACTACATGAATGTTAACGACATCGGCTGTATGGACTTTGCCGGTGGATATCCTACCAACCTGCACGAGGAAATTAACAACTACTCCATTATTGCAGGTGTGGTGGCACGTACTCTTGACTTCGACATCATCCACGCACACGACTGGCTGACATTCCCTGCTGGCATCCATGCCAAGAATGTAACGGGCAAGCCTCTGTGCATACACGTTCATGCTACAGACTTCGACCGCAGCCGTGGTAAGGTTAACCCAACGGTTTATGGCATCGAGAAGAATGGTATGGACAACGCCGACTGCATCATGTGTGTATCTGAGCTTACACGTCAGACTGTCATCAATCAGTATCATCAGGATCCACGCAAGTGCTTCACGGTACACAATGCTGTATACCCACTCCGTCAGGAGCTGCAGGACATACCGCGTCCCGACCATACGGGCAAGGAGAAAGTAGTTACCTTCCTTGGGCGACTCACTATGCAGAAGGGACCGGAATACTTTGTCGAGGCTGCCAATATGGTGCTCCACCGTACACGCAACGTCCGCTTCTGTATGGCAGGTTCTGGTGATATGATGGATCAAATGATTTATCTTGCTGCCGAAAGGGGCATAGCCGACAAGTTCCACTTCCCAGGATTTATGCGTGGAAAGCAGGTGTACGAATGCCTGAAGGCATCCGACGTATATGTCATGCCGTCAGTCAGCGAGCCATTTGGTATCTCACCGCTTGAGGCTATGCAGTGCGGCACCCCGTCTATCATATCCAAGCAGAGTGGTTGCGCCGAAATCCTCACCAACTGTATAAAGGTTGACTATTGGGATATTCACGCCCTTGCCGACGCCATCTACTCAATCTGCGCCAACGACTCGCTCTTCAATTATCTCAAGGAGGAGGGCAAGAAGGAGGTTGACCAGATTACATGGGAGAAGGTCGGTGCATGGATTCGCACACTCTATCTGAGAACCCTGGGGTGGTAAGCCCCCTCTGACTCTCTCTTGTGGGAGAAGGAGATTACAATTTTTCATAGATAATAAAAAGAACATTAAATAGTAAAATATTGACCCCAGCCCCTGTAGGTCATCCCCCTTGTGGGGAGTGAGGGGGGGCTCTTGATTTATGAAAACAATATGCTTATATTTTGAGATACACCAGATTATTCATCTCAAGAGATACCGCTTCTTCGACATAGGCATCGACCACTACTACTATGATGACTATGAGAATGAGCGCAGTATCACCGATATCGCCGCACGTTCTTATATGCCGGCACTCGAAACACTGCAGGAAATGATTAAGCAGGGCAACGGATACTTCAAGGTAGCATTCTCTATCTCAGGTGTGGGTATGGAGCAGTTGGAGATGCATGCCCCGCAGGTTATCGCCAAACTGCAGGAACTCAACGAGACCGGTTGTGTGGAGTTCCTCGCCGAGCCTTATAGCCATGGGCTTAGCTCATTGGCCAATGAGGAGGCATTCGTTGCCGATGTCAAGAAGCAGTGTGACAAGATGGAGGACTACTTCGGCAAGCGTCCTACCATCCTGCGCAACTCATCGCTCATCTATAGCGACGACATCGGAGGCCAGGTGGCTGCAATGGGATTCAAGGGTATGCTTACCGAGGGTGCAAAGCACGTTCTCGGATGGAAGTCACCGCACTATATCTATCACTGCCCAGTAGCTCCCAACCTCAAGCTATTGCTCCGCGACGTAGAGCTTAGCGACGACATCTCGCTGCGCTTCAGCAACACCAGTTGGGAAGGGTATCCTCTATTTGCTGACAACTATATCAACCGCATCGCATCGTTCCCCGAAGAGGAGCAGTACATCAATATCTTCATGGAGCTATCAGCCCTTGGCATTGCACAGCCTCTGTCTTCAAACATTCTTGAATTCATCAAGGCTCTGCCAGTTTGTGCCAAGGAAAAGGGTATCGAGTTCTCTACTCCATCTGAAATCTGCATGAAGTCGAAGAGCGTTGGCCAGCTTGATGTGCCCGACACACTGTCATGGGTGGACGAGGAGCGTGACGTCAGCACATGGCTTGGAAACGCCATGCAGCGTGAGGCTTTCAACAAGCTTTACAGTGTTGCCGACCGTATCCGCATTGCCCAAGATCCACGTATCAATCAGGACTGGGACTACCTGCAGGCAAGCAACAACTTCCGCTTCATGACAACCAAGGCTACAAGCGTTGGTCTCGACCGCGGAATATACAGCGGAGCATTCGATGCTTTCACCAACTATATGAACATCCTTGGTGACTTCATCAACAGAGTGGACAGCCTATATCCCGAGGAAATAGACAACGACCAGCTCAACAGTCTTCTCACCACCATCCGCAATCAGGGTGAGGAAATTGTAGTTAAGGACAAGGAAATAACCCGTCTGAAGACCAAGATTGAGAAGATGGAAGCATCCGAGGAGAAGGCAAAAGCTGTCAAACCCGCCGCTGCAAAGAAACCCGCCGCTGCGAAGAAACCCGCTGTAAAAAAGACGGCAAAGAAGGGGGAGTAAGGCCGGGGAATTGAATTGAGAATTAAGAATTAAGAGTTAAGAATTAAGAATTCGGAAATTCGGTAATTTTGAAATTCGGGCTGAAAGCCCAAAAGCACATAGCCCAGGGCAGAGCGAAGCGACGCCCTGGGTTTTTGATGCGATTGTAATAGATCGCCCTGAAAGGGCAAAAGCGTAATTCGCACTGCTGCAATTGCGCTTTTGCCCTTTCAGGGCGTTCTTGCTTCCCCGACACACAAAACCATGGCGTCGCTTCGCTATGCCATGGGCTGTGGGCTTTTTTGCCCTTTACCTTTCCTTTTGGTCGGAGACCTTTGGCTCAGGGCGTTATTTCACCACCTTCTTGGCATGTTTGCTGCCGTCGGCAAAGTGTTCAACCACGATGAATACACCTTTTTGGGCATCGGCTTCGCTGATGTTCCGTCCTGAAAGTGTGGTATAGGTGGTTTTGGTTAATGCCACGCTTTGGTTTGTGCCATTGATTCCGGTTGGAGTGGAATATTGTGGATAATACTCATCAATGGCATTTTCGGCGTCAGCGTTTCCTCCCTTCATGATATCCTCAACGAGACTGTTCAGATACACTTCAAGATTTGTATAATAACCTTTGCTGTCTATTGTATATGTCTTACCATCGTTGGCATTAGAGGGGTTGAGACCGTTGGCTGTTTCCCATGCATCTGGCATACCGTCGCCGTCGGTGTCGAAGTCGGCAGGACGTTTTTCTTCACGTAGGATGGGATAGGATGCTGTTGACGGGTCTTCTGTTCCTGCGGGGTCGTTGATGATATCGAGTATTCCTGCACGTTTGATGATTGCCCCCATAAACGTTGTCGTTCCGTTTTCAGCCTCTTCGGCATATCTCAGGTCACACTCGTCACGCACAAGAGATGCACCACAGTACTGCAGCACTTTTCCGAAGGCTGTTTCAGCCTTATGAGTTGTAACCTCGCCCGACTCGATTGGTTCGTCGAGTTTTACACTAATGCAATCAACACCATTTGAGTTCTTAACGTAATTCTGGTTATTGCCGTAGTAATGTTTTGCATCGGCGATGTATTTCTCGCCGTTGATAGTGAATAGGCCATTGTCATAGATTACACCCTTCCAGTCGTAATTCTCAGGATTGGAGGCTGCACTCACGTAGTTGCCGTTTATATAGTATCGTGAGGCATAACCGGGGAATGGATTGTCGCCACCATTTGAGGCATCGGAAACCGATACTTGTGTGACGCGGTCTTTGTTGCCAGTGCCGGGTCCGGCCTTATAATAGTTGTTTACCATATTGACATATCCGCCGCCGGGACCGCCGTAGCATCCGTTGCCGCTACCCCAGTTGTACATCACACAGTTGCGGAAGTCAACGCGCTCAGCTTGTATCGAGTTCTCATAGAGTGTTTTGTCATATCCGTTCCAGTTGTATCGTGCTCCGTTGAAGCGAGGGGCACGGTTTTGCACATGGGCGATGAAGTTGTGATGGAACGATGCGTTCTTTCCGCCCCATATACCGCCATAGCTGTGTGCTCCCTTTCCATGTCCGGCATTGGCAAGCGCTTCGGTGATGTTACACCATTGCATTGTGAAGTCTTTATTGTCATAGAACGAAGCCACCTCGTCGATGCTCCAAGAGAATGAGCAGTGGTCGAGGATGATGTTCTTGCGCTTGCGGCCCCATGTGGCATCGGCACCGTCGTTAACGTCCTTCACCTGAGAACGTCTGCTGCGGATGAAACGCACTATCACATTGTCGCTCTTGCCAAAATACAAGGTATAGTAGCGCAGTGTGATACCATCGCCGGGGGCTGTCTGTCCGGCTATGGTGGTGTTGGAAGAGACATTGAGCTGCGACTTGAGGTCGATATATCCACTAACGTCGAAGACGATGGTCTTAGTGCCCGACTGCGACAAAGCCCAGCGCAACGAACCCGTGCCACTGTCGTTAAGATTAGTCACGTGAATCACCTTGCCGCCACGTCCACCGGTGGTGTAACGGCCAAAACCTTCTGCTCCAGGGAATGCTGGAGTGTCCTGTGCCTGAACAGGCGAGAGGTTGAATACCCCCAAAAATAAAGCCATGGGGATTGTGAGTCCCCATGAGCTAAATAGTTTGTTTTTCATTATCTTATTTTTTTGCTATTATTTCTTCTCATATTCCAGTGAAGCCCAGATGAACGGGCCAACGCCCTTGGCGTCGTTGTCGCGTACAGGTTCGCTTAGGTAGTAGTCGTAAGAACCGTCGCGGCGCTTGTTCTCTTTGACATTGGGTGCAGCCTTCTTGACATGCTCGCTCATTCCCGGACCGAGTCCTGCCACTGCGCAGCAGCTTGTGAGTGAGATTGTCTTGTCGGCATTTACGCGGATGAAGTTATTGATTATACCCTCGTAAGCCTTCTTGCCTGCCTTGAAGTACTTGTCTCCGAGATAGCCCTTGTTGGCAGCCTTCATCAGCACGTATGCAAACATTGACGAGCAGGTAGCTTCAAGATAGTTGCCCTTGCGCTCTGGCGAATCCATCACCTGATACCACAGTCCAGTCTTCTTGTCCTGCCACTTGATGACGGCGTCGAGGTCTTTGCGGAGCAGTTCGATTACCTCGCCCCTGCGCTTATAATCCTCGGGCATGGCGTCGAGCAGTTCGATGAGAGCCATGGTGTACCATCCCTGTGCCCTTCCCCAGCAGTGCTGCGAGAGTCCAGTCTCCTTGTCAGCCCAGAACATCTCGCGGGTCTCGTCCCAAGCATGGCGGTTAAGGCCTGTTTTCGGGTCGAGAGTGCGCTCATAGGTCTTGCTGATTTGGTCAACGGCATCGTCATAAATCTTCTTAGCCTTCTTCGGGCTCAGCAGGTTGCGGGCTGTGAGGCATCGGTAGGGCAGTCCCATGAAAATACCGTCGAGCCATACCTGATAGGAATAGATAGCCTTGTGCCAATACACTCCCTCCTTGGTGCGCGGCTGCTTGTCGAGCTGCTTCATAAGTGTCTGCATAGCCTTGAGGTTCTTTGCCTCGGGATATTTCTCGTACATACGAGCCACGAAATGCCCTGTACGAATTTGGTCAAGATTATAATCTTCCAGCCTATACGAACGAATCTCACCCTTGTCGTTGATCATCGTGTCGGTGTACAACTGGCAGTATTTGCGGATGTCGTCGCCACCATATTTAAGATATGTGTCGAGCATAGCTTCAAGTTCGATACCCATGACATAGCTCCAACGCGGTTTTTTTGCGAAGTCGAGCAGGTATGACTTGGGCACACGCTTCATCTCGGAGTAAGTAAGCCATTCGCTGTAGTTCTTATACGGATTCTTCAGGAGGCTGAGTGAACCATTGATAAAGAGGTTGTCGAAATTCACGTCTCGTGTCTTTCCTGTAATCTTGTTACCCTTCTCCACACCGTTGAAGCGGCAGTTCTTCACGTTGATGTCATAAACGTTGGTCACACTGTCGAGGGCAATGATGAGTACGCCGTACTTACTCTTGTTGCAAGTGATGTTCTCGATGTTTATGTTGCGTACAGTTGGCACGAATCCGCGGCAGCAGATCTCCTTCGACTCATAGTCGAGGTTGATTTTCAGCACCGATTCTCCGCACTGTCCCACTTCGATGTTGCGGGCATAGATGTTCTCGACTATGCCACCTCGGCAGGTGTTGGTCTTGATTCGTACAACGCGGTCGAGATCGGGGCTGTCCATCTTGCAGTTCTCGGCAAAGAGGTTGCGGCAGCCGCCTGAAATCTCGCTTCCAATAACCACGCCACCGTGTCCGTTCTGCATCTCGCAGTTGCGTATGATGATGTTCTCGCTTGGCTTGTTCCAGAGTCGTCCATCGTTGTTGCGTCCGCTCTTCACGGCGATACAGTCATCACCGGTGTTGAAGAAGCAGTTTTCGATGAGCACACCGTCGCATGACTCAGGGTCGCAACCGTCGCCGTTAGGGCCGTCGTTGTTGATATGCACGCCGCGCACGATGACGTTCTTGCAGAGCAGAGGGTGGATCACCCAGAAAGGCGAGCGTAGCAGGGTGACATCCTCGATGAGCACTCCGTCGCAATCATATGTGTTGATGAGCTGTGGACGCAGACCGTCCTGAGCCGTAAAGCGGCGCTCTTTCATATCCACGCCATCCTCGGCATATTTCAGCAGACGTGCGCGGGCACCCATGTTCTGACCGATTTCACCTTCTTTCCATCCGTATTTTTTTGCACCGCACCATTTCCACCAAGTGCTGTTCTCGCCGCCACCGTCGATAGTGCCCTCGCCGGTGATAGCGATGTCGTTCTGCTTGTAGGCATAGATACAAGGCTGTAGATTGTAGCAGTCGAGACCTTCCCAGCGTGTGGGTACGATAGGATAAAGTTTCGGCTGGAAGACGAATTGGATTACGGCTCCCTTTTCCACGTGTAGGTTAACATTGCTTTTTAAGGTAATGGCACCCGTATTAAATGTGCCTGCGGGTACAACCACGCGCCCGCCTCCTGCCTTTGAGCAAGCGTCAATAGCCTTGTTGATGGCTTTTTGGTTAGCGGCAGCAGTGGCAGTGGTGCTTGCGCCAAACTTGGTGATGTTGAACACTTTGTCGCCGAACTGAGGTTGGCGGATGCTCTGTTCTATCTGCTTGTATTGAGTGTCCCAACCGTCGGCAAAAGCCACGGCGGGCAATAGCAGAAGAGCAAGCAATAACTTGATATACTTCATACTTTTTTAATTTGTTTTATTAAAGATTTGAGTTTTTGGGTACAAAGATAAGCTTTTTTTTCCAAATAACCAAGAAAAGATTGCTTTTTTCATAAAAAAAACACAGAGACACGGAGGCACAGTGAATATTATTAAGTTTTTCTGAAGATACAGAGAATAATATTAAGTTTCCTGAAGACAAAGAGAGAAAATAAAACTCTGTGTCTCTGTGACTCTGTGTTTATTAAGAATCACTATTCTGCGAGGGCGGCGAAGAGGCGGTCAAGAGCCTTGTCGGCATCTCCGTCGGCCTCTTTGAGCAGAGTGACGAACTTGGAACCGATGATGGCACCGGCAGCATTGGCCTGTGCGCTTTCGAGAGTCTGCTTGTTGCTGATACCAAAGCCAATCATGCGCGGATTGCGCAGGTTCATGGCATTGATGCGACGGAAGTATTCCTGTTTAGCTTCGTCAAAGCTTTTCTGTGCTCCCGTGGTTGCAGCGGAGGATACCATATAAATGAATCCGTCGGTGTGCTCGTCGATGAATCTTATCCTTTCTTCACTCGTTTCGGGAGTGATGAGCATGATGACGCGTATGTCATACTTGTCGGCCATGGGTTTGATCTCGTCTAGATAGTCCTTGAACGGAAGGTCGGGAATGATTACTCCCGAGACTCCGCTCTTCACGCACTCTGCGAAGAAAGCGTCATAGCCGTAGTTCATGATAGGGTTGAGATAACCCATGAGTATGAGCGGTATGCTCACCTCGTCCTTGATGGCGGAGAGTTGAGCGAAGAGGTTCTTCAGCGTCTGTCCGTTGCGCAGTGCTGTTGTGGCAGCATCCTGGATTACTGGGCCGTCGGCCATTGGGTCACTGAATGGAATACCAACCTCGATAAAGTCGATGCCTCGGTGTTCCATTGTCTTGATTACTTCTCCTGTACAGTCGAGCTTTGGACAGCCCGAGCAGAAATACAGCGATAACAGTTTTTTGTCGCCTCTGTTGGCGAATAATTCGTTGATTTTATTCATGACTAATTTTTTTTTGTAGGTGGGTGTAGGTGGGTGTAGGTGGGTAGGGGGGAACTTTTTTATGAAGGAGGAGAGGGTGGGGGCATCCTTCAGGGCGGGGGCGAGCTCAAAGCGGGAGTTGAGGTCGATGCCTATCATCTTTGGATGATGAAAGGACGCAATTCGCTCGTAGTCGTCGGGACCTATGCCTCCACTCAGAAGGAAGGGCATTTCTCCATTGTATCCATCCAACACCGTCCAGTCAAACTGTCTGCCACTGCCGCCTACCGTCTTGCATTTGGTGTCGAAGAGAATGAAGTCGGCGATGGGTGGGAAGGTGGCGGAATCATAATCAGCAGCCTTCTTGATATCGTCAGCATTAGATACGCTTATAGCCTTCATAATCTTGCAGCCATCATGTAACATCGGACGCAGTTGTCTGATGTAATCCGCTGTCTCACTGCCGTGAAGCTGGATGATATCGAGACGGCATGTCTTGGCGATATTTGCAATTTCTTCCAGCGGCTGGTTGACAAACACGCCCACACGGGTGATACCTTCGGGTATGGCGGAGGCAACAGTGAGGTCGGAGACATAGCGTGATGACTTCGGCCAGAAGATCATTCCCATCCATGTTATGCCAGTTTGGGATATGGCGCGGATGTTGTTTGGCTCGCGCATGCCGCAGATTTTTATTATCATATTTATTATGAGGGGCGGTGATATTGTGGGGTGATATTATTGGGGTCTCGGTGCTGACACACCGAGCACGATGGCTGTTATGTGACTATTTTTTTATGAGACTATTGTTTTAATGAAACGGGAGAGAGCTGCACCTGGGGATGACTCTTTCATGAAGCACTCGCCGATAAGGAAACCCTGGAATCCGGCAGCTTGCAGTTGGCGGATGGTGGCGGGATTGGATATTCCACTCTCGCTCACCTTGATGGCTTCTTTTGGCAGAAGCGAGGCGAGACGGAATGAGTTGTCAACCGAGGTGATGAATGTACCGAGGTTGCGGTTGTTGATACCACAGAGGTCCGGCTCCATGTCAGCATATCCCAGTTCCTCCTCATTGTGCATTTCGAGTAGCACTTCAAGTTGCAGTTCGTGGGCGGTGCGCAGCAGGTTGTGACATTCCTTCTTCGACAGTTCTGCAGCAATCAGAAGAACCGCCGAGGCTCCGCAGAGCCGAGCTTGGAAGAGCTGGTATTCGTCGATGACGAAGTTCTTGTAGAGAACGGGGATATTGACTCCCGATTGTCTTGCCTTGAGGATGAATTCATCCTTGCCACCGAAGTATTTCTCGTCAGTAAGAATGCTGATGGCAGATGCGCCGTTTTGCTGATAGCTCAGAGGTATGATGTCGGCCTTGCCATCTTCCTTTATCCATCCCTTTGATGGGGATTTGCGCTTGAACTCCGCAATTATGCCCGTTGCAGATTCCTTAATGGCCTTGCTCATCGATGGTACACTACAACCCGCAGGGGAAGCCATTAAGGCTTCCACCCTGAGGTGTATCTCCCTCTCCGGGAGAACTTGTTTGAACTGCTCCACTTCGATGCGCTTGTGGGCTACAATTTCTTCTAATATATCCATCTTTCTTTAAATTAAGAATTAAGAATTAAGAATTAGGAATTAGGGATTAGGAATTTAATTCCACGAACTTTTTGAAAGTGTCGAGGGCCTTGCCGCTGTCTATTGACTCGCGTGCAATCTCCACGCACTCCTCGATGTCCTTCTTTCCCTTTTCGAGCACCTGGATGCCGAAGGCGGCATTGGCAAGCACCACGTTCTTCTGAGCGGGAAGGGCAGTGTTGGCAAGCACATTGTCGAAGATTTCCTTAGCCTCTTTCTCGTCGGCACCGGCACGAAGTTCTTCAGGCTTGGTGATTCCGAACCCGAGGTCGGATGGTTTGAAGATACGCTCGTAGTTGTTGGTTGTCACCTTGAAGTCGCCGGTGAGCGAGATTTCGTCATATCCGTCGATACTGTTGACGATACCATAGTCGATACCGATTTTCTGATATACATTATTGTAAAGTCTCATTTGGTCGAGGTTGGCTACACCCAGTAATTGGCACTGCGGTTTGGAAGGATTGACAATCGGTCCGAGCAGATTGAAGCAAGTGGGGAACTGTAAAGCCTTTCGTATAGGTCCCACGAACTTCATCGCCTTGGCGAAGAGCTGGGCATGCAGATACACGATTCCGCACTCGTTGATGCAACGGTTGAGTTTGTCGATTTCGTCAGTAAATTTCACTCCATGGTTGGCGATGACGTTAGATGCACCGCTTGTGCTTGTGGCTGCATAGTTGCCATGCTTAGCCACCTTATATCCTGCTCCGGCAATTACGAAGCACGATGTTGTAGAGATATTGAACGTGTTCTTTCGGTCGCCTCCGGTACCCACCACGTCGATATATCTGTCGCAATCCAGCGGTACAGGCACACCCGTTTCGAGTATTCCGTCTCGGAATCCGAGCAATTCGTCAACCGTTATACCTCTCATTTGCAATGCGGTGAGCAGGGCGGTAATCTGCTCATTTGGATATTCACTTCTTGTTATTCCGATGAGAATGTCCTTTGTCTCCTCTCTTGTCAGTTCCTCATGATTCAACATTCTGTTGAGGATATATTTCATTGTTTGCATTTCTTTGATATTGAAATAATTATATTACTAACTTCATTGTCGTTCAATGAAGTTCCTTACTATAGTCTTGCCCTCGGGTGTGAGTACCGATTCTGGATGGAACTGAATGCCATGGATGTCATAGTTCTTATGCTTGAGGGCCATGATTTGCCCCTCGTCGCTCACGGCAGTCACCTCAAGGCAAGTTGGGAAGTTCTCTCGGCTCACCACCCATGAGTGGTATCTGCCCATGGTGATTCGTTTGGACAGCGAGTCGAAGATATAGTCATTAGAGAACTGCGTCCCCTCGGTAGCCACCCCATGGAACACGTCGCTGAGGTTTTCGAGAGTTCCACCGAACACCTCTCCAATGGCCTGATGTCCGAGGCATACACCGAGGATAGGTTTGCGTCCCTTGTATGTCTTGATGACATCGAGCAGCAGACCAGCCTCCGATGGTATTCCAGGACCAGGACTAAGAACGATTTTGTCAAACGGCTCCAGTTGGTTGAGAGTGAACTGGTCGTTGCGTATCACCGTCACTTCAGCACCAATCTCCTTAATCAGATGACTCAAGTTATAAGTAAAAGAGTCGTAATTGTCAATGATAACTATTTTCATAACACTACATTTCTTCTGCCATTAATATTGCTCGGCGCAATGCACCGAGTTTGTTGTTAACCTCCTGCAGTTCGTATTCCTCGTCGCTCTTAGCCACGATACCACCTCCAGCCTGGAACCATAGTTCGCCGTTGCGGGATACAAAGGTTCGGATGGTGATAGCCTGGTTGAGCGAACCGTCGAGACCGATGAATCCTATGCAGCCGCCGTAAGCCCCTCGGTTGTGAGGCTCAATCTCGCTGATGAGCTGCATTGCCCTCACCTTGGGAGCGCCCGAGAGAGTGCCGGCGGGGAAGGTATCGATGAAAGCCTTGATGGGGTCGGCGTTATCGTCGAGCGTACCGCTCACGCGAGAAACGAGATGCACCACGTGGGAATAATATTGAAGGTCCTTATAAAAGTCCACCTTCACGTCGTGGCAGTTGCGGCTGAGGTCGTTGCGTGCCAGATCGACAAGCATCACATGTTCAGCATTCTCCTTGGCGTCGTTGCGCAGATATTCCGCAGCCTTGCGGTCGGCCTCGGCATCACCAGTGCGCTTGGTTGTTCCCGCAATAGGGTCGATATATGCCTTGCGCCCCTCGATGCGGCAGTGAGTCTCGGGTGACGAACCGAAGATACGGAATCCACCGAAGTCGAAATAGAACAGGTAAGGCGATGGATTGATAGAGCGCAGTGCACGATAGAGCTTGAAGTCGTCGCCCTCATATTTCTGTATAAACCTGCGTGCGATAACAATCTGGAATACATCACCCCTGAGGCAGTGCTTGATACCCTTGCGTATGTTTGCCTTATGCTCCTCGTCGGTCAGAGGTGAGGAAGTGTTGCCCACGGGGTGGAAGTCATAAGCATGCACATTCGCCTTGTTCATCTGTCGGAAGATGTCGTCGAGAGCATTCTCATCACCGAGAGTGATGATAGTCAGTTTGTTGTTGAAGTGGTCGAAGACGATGAGGTCTCTATATAAGATGTACATCATGTCGGCGGCATCGTTCTTCTCCATAGTGGAATCCTTAACAGGAATATCCTCGAAATATCTCACTGCATTGAAAGCCGTGTATCCATACAGTCCGCAGTAGGAGGCATATTCACCCTCCACCTTGAATCTCTGTATGAACGAGTTGATAGCCTTGTCCGAACGATATTCGCGGTTAACCTCATGTCGAGTCACCTCGCCGTTGGGGAATGTGCATATAGCCTCGCCATGACTGATAGCTACCGAAGCGATAGGGTTGATACCGATAAACGAGTGACTGTTATTGGAGTCGTGATAGTCAGAACTCTCCATCAGTGCGCTCTGCGGATATATGTCCCTCAGTCTCATGTATATTCCCACCGGGGTATATAAGTCAGCCAGCAGTGTGCGACTCGCCGTCTTGTAGTTAAAAGTTTCCATACTCTCCTGCCATTTGTTTGTTAGCCAAATAAGTTTCCACATCCTTGTCTCCTCGTCCGCTGACAGTGAGCACCACAACATCCTCGGGCTTGAACTTCATTTTAGGCAATACCCCCAAGGCATGCGCGCTTTCCAATGCCGGGATGATACCCTCAGTGCGTGTCAGCTCATATGCTGCCTTAACAGCCTCGTCGTCGTTGATGGAATAAACCGTGGCACGATGTTGCGACGCGAGATTAGCGTGCATAGGACCTATGCCGGGATAGTCGAGTCCAGCCGAAATGCTCTCCGCCTCGATAATCTGTCCGTCAGGCGTCTGCATCACAAGCGTTCTCGCTCCGTGCAGGATACCAAGTCTGCCGGCATGAATAGTGGCAGCGGTATGACCAGTTTCTGCACCCTGTCCTCCAGCCTCGGCAAGAACAAGCTTCACTCTCTCGTCATCGATATAATGATAGATAGTTCCAGCAGCATTCGATCCTCCTCCCACGCAAGCCATGAGATAGTCAGGATAGTCGCGACCGATTTTCTCCAGCAACTGTTCCTTTATTTCCTTTGAGATAATACTCTGCAGTCGAGCCACAAGGTCGGGGTAGGGATGAGGGCCTACAGTAGAACCGATGATATAGAATGTGTCCGACGGATGGCAGCACCAATCGCGAATAGCCTCATTGGTTGCGTCCTTAAGAGTCCAGTTGCCCGTTTTTACTGGTCTTACCTCAGCTCCAAGCATCTTCATTCTCTCAACGTTGGTGTGCTGACGCTCCACGTCGAGGGCACCCTGATAAACTACGCATGGCATATCCATCAGCGCGCACACAGTAGCCGTTGCCACACCGTGTTGTCCTGCGCCGGTCTCGGCGATGATACGTTTCTTACCCATCTTCTTGGCAAGCAGAATTTGCCCGATGGTGTTGTTGATTTTGTGGGCGCCAGTGTGGTTGAGGTCCTCGCGTTTCAGATACAGTTGGCAACCGTATCTCTCGCTCATACGTCGTGCGAAGTACAATGGAGAAGGACGTCCCACATAGTCACGCAGCAGTGACATGTATTCATCCTGAAACTCCTTTGACTCGAGGATTGGCAGATACTGCTCCCTGAGTTTCTCTACCGTGGCATACAGAATTTCGGGGACGTATGAGCCGCCGAAGTCTCCGTAAAAGCCCTTTTCATCTACTAAAAATGTTTTCTTCATATCTTGTACTTTTTGTTTTTAATTCCCAAAAGAGGCTCACCGCGTGTGCGATGAGCCTCTCTTATATCTTAATATATAGGTATGGCAACATAGCCCGCGATTATTTGAATCTCGAGTTGCGCCACCACCAAATGTTATTGTTCATTGTATTCATATTCTATATGTATTTTTTATCTTTACGGCTGCAAAGGTACACATTTTCTTTGAATCTGCAAACTTTTTGCTACTTTTTTTTATGATTTGGTGTAAAAAAGCTCGTTTACCCATTGATTTCATAGTGAAAAGTCCATTAATCGTACATCCCTCTTTCCATAAAAACATTAAAAATATCGTCTTTTCTTTGGCTATTTCAGAAATTATGCTTACTTTTGCACATTATTTATTTATTATGGAAGCAGAACAGAAAATATTGGAGCTATATCGGCAATGGGCGGGACAAGAACCAGCCTCTGTTACAGCCTTGCCCGGAGCGGGGAGCAACAGAAAATACTATCGCATTGCCGACCATAACGGAGACACCGTAGTGGGAGTGGTCGGGACAAGTCGCGACGAAGACCACGCATTCATATATCTCAGCAATCATTTCTCACGCCGGAAGCTGCCGGTGCCAAAGGTTATTGCGGTAAGTGATGACGAGCTGTGCTATCTGCAGCAGGACCTCGGCAGTGTGTCACTTTTCGATGCACTCAAGGGAGGACGCGAGGCAGGGGGGCGATATAATGTCAAGGAGAAGGAACTCCTGATAAAGACCATACGCCAGTTGCCCAACGTGCAGATACGGGGAGCGCGCGGGCTTGACTTTTCCAACTGCTATCCCCAGCCGGAGTTTGACACAGACAGTGTCCTCTTCGACCTTAACTACTTCAAGTACTGCTTTCTGAAAACCACCGACCTCGACTTCAACGAACTTAAGCTCGAGGCCAACTTCCGGATGTTTGCCACCGACCTAACCTCGGAGAAGATGGAAAGTTTCCTCTACCGTGACTTTCAGGCGCGCAATATTATGCTCGATGCCGAAGGCAATCCGTGGTTCATCGATTTCCAGGGTGGACGCAAGGGTCCATATTATTATGACCTTGCCTCCTTCCTATGGCAGGCTTCTGCAAAATATCCCCACAAGTTGCGCAGGGAACTTGTGTATGAATACTATTATTCGTTGAAGAACTATACCGAAGTGCCCTCCGTTCGCCATTTCGCCGAGCGGCTAAGTCTATTCGTGCTTTTCCGTACGCTTCAAGTGCTTGGCGCATACGGGTTCCGCGGATATTTCGAGCACAAGAAGCACTTCATCGACTCGATACCTCCAGCCATCAATAACTTGCGCGAATTGCTCCACGACAACAAGTTCCCATATCCCTATATGGTGGAAGTGCTGCAGAAACTTACTCTCCTGCCGCAGTTTGCCATGATAGAGCAGCCTGCCGCCAACCGCTCCGACGGATATAAGGTGACCGACAAGAATATCTATCAGGCACATCCGCAGGACGGTCCTGCCACCTTCTCGAAGTACGACGGCAAGGGCCCGCTTGTGGTGACGGTGTATAGCTTTTCCTATCGCAAGGGCATACCCGACGACCCCTCGGGCAATGGTGGAGGATATGTCTTCGATTGCCGCAGTACGCACAATCCCGGTCGTTACGAGCCGTACAAGAAACTCACAGGTCTTGACGAGCCGGTAATCAGATTCTTGGAGGATGACGGCGAGATACTCACCTTCCTCGACTCCGTTTATAAGTTGGCGGATGCTCATGTGAGCCGTTACATCCAGCGTGGATTCACCTCACTGATGTTCTGCTTCGGATGCACTGGTGGCCAGCATCGCAGCGTGTATTCCGCCCAGCACCTCGGCGAACATATCCATAGGAAATTCGGGGTGGAGGTTAATATAATACATCGTGAACAGGGGGTACACTTTGAGTTGGAGGCAATTAAGTGAAGAGTTAAGAATTAAGAGTTAAGAATTAAGAATTAAGAATTGCTGCGCGATGACATCCGCTGTAGGTTTTTTAAATATAATAATATCAAAATTGAAGATTTTGACATGAGGCAGGCAATGATATTTGCGGCGGGACTTGGCACCCGACTGCGTCCGTTAACTGATACGATGCCAAAGGCATTGGTGAGAGTGGGGGGAGAACCTCTTCTCCATCGGGTCATCATGAATCTTAAGGCAGCGGGATTTGAGCGCATAGTGGTGAATGTACATCACTTTGCCGAGCAGATAGTTGACTATCTCAAGGTCAACGCCAACTTCGGTCTTGACATACATGTCAGCGACGAGAGCGACGCATTGCTCGACACCGGAGGCGGCATACGCAAGGCAGCTCCGCTCTTCGACCCCTCGTCGCCCATCCTCATACATAATGTGGATATATTCCATAACGTCGATCTTGCCCGCTTCTATCAGGAGTCTGCCAGTCATGACGCCACATTGCTTGTGAGCCGAAGAGAGACATCGCGCTATCTGATATTCGATGACGAGATGAGACTGAGGGCATGGATTAATGTGAAGACTGGGGAAGTGAAGCCACAGCCCCCCCAATCCCCCGAGGGAGGCTTTTCAAGCGCTCAGACATTCCCCATCGAGGGATTGAGGGGGGCATTCTCCGGCATCCATGTGTTCTCGCCCCTACTATTCCCCTTGATGGCGGAGTGGCCCGACAAGTTTGGTATCATCGATTTTTATCTCGATGCTTGCCAAAAGGCGGATATCCGCGGATGTCTCAATACCGACCTCCGTCTGCTCGATGTCGGAAAGCTCGATTCTCTCGTTGAGGCGGAAAAATTCATTTGTCCTTAAATTCACAGAAAAATAATAATTTAATTCATATATAATATATAATAATGTAAAGAACAATGGAACAGAAGATTATTATTCTTGATTTCGGGTCACAGACGACCCAGCTCATCGGCCGTCGCGTCAGAGAGCTCGACACCTTCTGCGAGATTCTTCCCTACAACAAGTTTCCCAACGACGACCCTTCGGTGATAGGAGTCATCCTCAGCGGTTCACCCTATTCGGTACACGACCCCGAGGCATTCAAGGTTGACTTGAGCCAGTTCGTAGGTCGTTTGCCTGTGTTGGGCATCTGCTATGGTGCGCAGTTTATCTCGCACACCCTAGGAGGCAAGGTTGAGAAGGCAGACTCTCGCGAGTATGGTCGCGCCCATCTGTCAACTGTAGATACCTCTAATCCCCTGTTCAAGGGTTTTGAACAGAACTCTCAGGTGTGGATGAGCCATGGCGACACCATAACAGCCATCCCCGAGGGCTTTGAGTGCATCGCCTCAACCAACGATGTGAAATTCGCCGCCTATACAGCCAAACCAGAGATATTGGCAGGTAATCAATCTCTACCCCACGGGGGAGAAGGAAGGGGGCTTTGGGCAGTGCAGTTCCACCCCGAGGTATTCCACACCCTTCAGGGTACACAGTTGCTGAAGAACTTCGTGGTGGATATATGTGGTTCTACCCAGAGTTGGAGTGCCGCCTCGTTTGTCGATACCACAGTGGCAGAGCTGAAGGCTGAATTAGGCGATGACAAAGTCATCCTAGGTCTCTCAGGCGGAGTGGATTCCTCGGTATGTGCCGTATTGCTCAACCGTGCCATCGGCAAGAACCTCACCTGTATTTTTGTCGATCACGGAATGTTGCGCAAGAACGAGTTCCGCGATGTGATGCACGACTACGAGTGTCTTGGTCTTAATGTCATAGGTGTTGATGCCAGTGAGAAGTTCTTCTCCGACCTTAGCGGAGTGACCGACCCCGAGCAGAAACGCAAGATTATCGGTCGCGACTTCGTAGAGGTGTTCAATGCTGAGGCAAAGAAGATATTAGGCGCCAAGTGGCTTGCCCAGGGCACTATCTATCCCGACCGTATCGAGAGTCTCAACATCACCGGCAAGGTTATCAAGAGCCATCACAATGTGGGCGGTCTGCCCAAGGAGATGCATCTCCAGTTGTGCGAGCCTCTTAAGTGGCTGTTCAAGGACGAGGTGCGCCGTGTAGGTCGTCAGCTTGGAATGCCCGAGCACCTCATCACCCGTCATCCCTTCCCCGGTCCAGGTCTTGCCGTGCGTATCCTTGGCGACATCACCCCCGAGAAGGTGCGCATACTCCAGGATGCCGACGACATCTACATCCGCGGATTGCGCGACTACAAGGTGCGCCTCTCAGGCGAGGATGCCCGCAAGGTATTGGCAGCGGGAGTGCCCGCCGAGATGACCGACGGCGAGATAGAGGTATCGCTCTACGACCAGATTTGGCAGGCAGGCACCGTGCTTCTGTCCACTGTCCGCAGTGTGGGTGTTATGGGCGACGAGCGCACCTATGAGCATCCAGTAGCTCTTCGTGCCGTCACCTCCACCGACGCCATGACCGCCGACTGGGCACATCTGCCATACGACTTTATGGCAAAAGTGTCGAATGAGATTATCAACAAGGTAAAGGGAGTCAATCGCGTATGCTATGACATCTCCTCAAAACCACCTTCCACAATCGAGTGGGAATAAATAAAAGAGCGCAGCCCGCAGACATAAAAGTTCTGCGGGCTGCTTTGCTATACATATCATATTATATTTTTCTTCGCATATATTACTGTTTTTTTCTATTATTGCACCATTCCACGACTTGGAATACCAAGAAACTGCACCATTCCACGACTTAGCACCTTCGTAAAACTGCACCATTCCAAGCTTTAGACAGTGCAAAGATAGTAAAAATGTAGTAAAATGCCCATTTATTATATAACAAAAATGCTATATATAAACATATTTAACATTTTGGCAAGTGATTTGTAACTATTCAGCAGGTAGTATTCCTTTATACACAGTGGATTAAAAGCACTGTTAAATCCTTTAACAATTGAGTGCTCCCGATTTTTCCGAAATTCCCGTACCCCCCTACGGCATTCTATTTTGCGAGAATCTCAGAG
>JALERP010000114.1 GCA_022764085.1 Prevotella sp. | reverse complement strand
AGAATTATGGCAAGATATATTGGACCGAAATCAAGAATTGCGCGTCGTTTTGGTGAGGCCATCTTCGGCGCAGACAAAGTTTTGTCTAGGAGAAACTTCCCTCCTGGACAGCATGGCAACAACCGTCGCAGAAAGATGTCTGAGTACGCAGTCATGCTGGCAGAGAAGCAGAAAGCCAAATATACTTACGGAGTGCTTGAGCGCCAGTTCCGTAATATGTTCGAGAAGGCAGCCAAGGCTGACGGTATTACCGGTGAGGTACTGCTTCAGTTGCTCGAATGCCGCCTTGACAACGTAGTGTTCCGTCTGGGTATAGCTCCTACACGTGCAGCAGCCCGTCAGCTCGTTGGTCACAAGCATATTACCGTTGATGGTCAGGTAGTCAACATTCCTTCATACTCTGTAAAGGCAGGTCAGGTTATAGCAGTACGCGAAAAGTCAAAGTCTCTCGAGGTTATCGAGGCAGCTCTTGCTGGATTTAACCACAGCAAGTATCCTTGGCTTGAGTGGGACGAGAACACCAAGAGCGGTAAGTTCCTTCACCGTCCTGAGCGTGCCGACATTCCTGAAAACATTAAGGAGCAGTTAATCGTTGAGTTGTACTCTAAATAAATCATTAAATTAATGGCGATATTAGCATTTCAAAAACCCGATAAAGTCGTAATGTTGGAGGCCAATGACAAGTTCGGTAAGTTCGAATTCCGTCCTCTTGAGCCTGGCTTCGGTGTTACTGTAGGTAATGCCCTGCGCCGCATTCTTCTTTCATCACTTGAGGGTTATGCCATCAACACAATCCGTATTACGGGTGTTGAGCATGAATTCTCGTCAGTATCTGGTGTAAAAGAAGATGTTACCAACATTATCTTGAACCTTAAGCAAGTAAGGTTCAAGCAAGTAGTAGAAGAATTCGAGAACGAAAAAGTCAGCATCACCGTCGAGAATTCTACAGAGTTCAAAGCCGGTGACATCGGCAAGTATCTGACTGGATTTGAAGTGTTAAACCCAGATTTGGTGATTTGTCATTTAGATTCCAAGGCTTCAATGCAGATTGATCTTACTATTAACAAAGGTCGTGGATACGTACCGGCAGATGAAAACCGCGAGTTCTGCACTGATGTGAACGTAATACCAATCGATTCTATTTACACTCCGATTCGCAACGTTAAGTTCGCTGTTGAGCCTTATCGTGTCGAGCAGAAAACCGACTATGATAAGCTTGTCATCGAAGTAACGACGGATGGTTCCATTCACCCGAAGGATGCCCTGAAGGAGGCCGCTAAGATACTTATTTACCACTTTATGCTGTTCTCTGATGAGAAGATTACTCTTGAGAACAATGATGTAGAGGGAAATCAGGAATTCGACGAGGAAGTTCTCCACATGCGTCAGTTGCTCAAGACTCGTCTTGTTGACATGAACCTAAGTGTTCGTGCCCTCAACTGTCTTAAGGCAGCAGATGTTGAGACACTCGGCGACCTTGTACAGTATAACAAGACAGACCTCTTGAAGTTCCGCAACTTCGGTAAGAAATCGCTCACAGAGCTTGATGATTTGCTCGAGAGTCTGAATCTTTCGTTTGGAACTGACATTTCAAAGTATAAATTAGACAAGGAATAACCCTTGACATCAAAACAGTAAACAAAAAATGAGACATAATAAGAAATTCAATCATCTCGGTCGTACTGCAGATCACCGTAAGGCTATGCTCGCAAACTTGGCCATTTCGCTGATTATGCACAAAAGAATCACTACGACCGTAGCCAAGGCTAAGGCCTTGAAAACATACGTAGAACCCCTCATTACTCGTTCTAAGGACGATACAACCAACTCACGTCGTGTTGTATTCCGTTATCTTCAGAACAAGGAAGCTCTTAAGGAGCTCTTCGGTGTGATTTCAGCCAAGGTTGCTGACCGTCCCGGTGGTTACACACGTATTATCAAGCTTGGTTTCCGTCAGGGCGACGCTGCCCAGATGTGCTTTATCGAGCTTGTTGACTTTGACGAGAACATGGCTAAGACTGCTACAAAGAAGAAGGCAACACGTCGTTCTCGCAAGTCTTCTAAGGCAGAAGCTCCAGTAGCAGATGCTGCTGAATCAACAGCCTCTGAGGCTCCCGCAGCTGAGGAAGTAAAAGCAGAATAAATAATAGATTTGTTCTCCATATTTTTTGGGTCCCCGACGAAGTGATTTCGGTGGGGACTCGTTTTTTTTGTATTATAGTGTCCCCTTGGGGATATTATATTTGAAATAATAAAATATCGGTCATCTCATCCATAGGGAAGAGATGACCGATATTACTATTTCAAAAGCTAACAGCCATTAATAGTTCTGTGCACTGATTTCGAAGTAGCTTTGTGCATGTGCGCATACAGGGCATATTTCTGGAGCTTTCTTGCCTACAACGATATGTCCGCAGTTGCGGCATTTCCAGATTGTATCGCCCTCACGTGAGAACACGATGCCTTCCTCGATGTTCTTAAGCAGTTTTAGATAGCGCTCCTCATGATGACGCTCAACCTCAGCCACTCCACGCATCTTGGCGGCAATCTCGGTGAATCCTTCCTCCTCAGCTTCCTTTGCCATACGGTCGTACATGTCAGTCCACTCGTAGTTCTCTCCCTCTGCAGCAGCCTTGAGGTTCTTCATTGTGTCCTGAATAGCACCGCCCTCAAGATACTTGAACCACAGCTTGGCGTGTTCTTTCTCGTTGTCGGCAGTTTCAGTGAAGAGCGCTGCAATCTGCTCATATCCCTCTTTCTTTGCCTTAGAAGCAAAATATGTGTACTTGTTGCGAGCCATTGACTCACCTGCGAATGCGTCGAGAAGATTTTTCTCGGTCTTTGTTCCTTTTAGTTCTTTCATAATGTCTGTATATTTAATTATTTATGATGAATTTGAATTAATCCGGTGCAAAGGTACTAATAATAAATGAGTATTCCAAACAGAATTTCTCTATCATAGGATAGATTATTTCTATTTATCCTTTAGAGTGGGCCATCCGTCCGGAGTCCATGAGATTTCCTTGCATATAAGTATTGACGCACCTTTGAGAGCAACAGAATAACCATGACAAATGAAATAGTCCTTCCCTTGGAACGAATATGCAGAGCAGTGTCCAGCAGCCTCTAATTCCTTTTTGTCGCCTTCAATCACCAATGTACCACCAAGGTCTGCCATATCATTGCCGTTGCGGTCGAGATAAGGTCCTTCAATGTTTCGGCTCCTTCCCACAACCACCTTGTACGAGCTGTTCATTCCTTTGCAGCAATAGTCCCATGACACAAAAAGGTAGTAATATTCCCCATGCTTGAAGATAAAGGGAGCCTCCACAGGGTTCTCCATTGAGTTCACGTGTTTTCGCCTTGCTATTGTCTTTATTCTTTGCCCTTTGGCAATGTGCATTGTAGTGTCAAGTTTCACAAGTTGGATACCGT
Source organism: Prevotella sp. (assembly GCA_022764085.1). Taxonomy (GTDB): domain Bacteria; phylum Bacteroidota; class Bacteroidia; order Bacteroidales; family Bacteroidaceae; genus Prevotella. Next base: position 13,614 of record JALERP010000114.1, on the reverse strand, counting down.
CCCAGAACGAACCGAATGTCAGCCAAGGCTCCCCGTTGTCGTCAATGACGAAGTTAGGGTCAATGGCGTTCCAATTGTCCCTTCCTTCTTGTGAGCATACGATAGCTCCCTCGTCGTTCCATGTCTCCCCCGTATCGAGTGAACGTGCCGACAGCAGTCCGATAGCCGACGTGTTTTTGCCGAACGTAGAGCAGCTGTAAGCCATCCACCATTTATCCTTGTATCTGATGATGTCAGGAGCCCATACGTGATTGCGGAATCCCGGCACAGAGTCGTGCGTCCATTTCGGTATCACGCTCATTGCAGGTGTTGCCTTCACTGTCCATGTCTTCAAGTCCTTTGACGTTGCATGCTGAAGACCAATACCTGTACTGAATAAGTGAAATGTCCCTTTTTCGTAGGCCATCACGGGGTCATGTGTCATTAGTGTGTCAGTAGTAAAATCGCTTTGCGGGCGATGTCTTTGAGCTTGCAGTCCCATAGGAATGGTCAGGAGTGCGAGCAAAGTAAGTTTACAGATAGGTTTCATTGTTTTATTAATGTTTATATAGTTAGTAAATAATTAATAAATCATCTCAGCAATATCATTCTCTGTAGTATCAGATGCTTGTACGACCGTTTCAAGTCGGTTGGCAGAAACGAATTGTTGATATAGTCGAGCCATTTAGGTAAGGCTCGGCGGAATTTTTTAGCGATATTCTCAATAACCTTTTCGTTTAGTCCAGATAACGACATCGACTTTTCAAAGTCACTACGTCTTATCTTCCGTTTCTTCCCATTGAGCATGAGCGCAAGTTCCTCTGGGTCTTCGGGCATTATTAGCGTAGTTGCGAGGAGATCGTAAGCCGGTGTAAGTGTATATCCGTGTCCGATATTGTATAGCGAGAAATTCTTCAAGTGCATATCTGCATTACCAGTAATCCACGAGAAGACTACCACCTCCCAGAAGTTGACGAGGTCAAGTTGCGGCACCGATGAGTATTTCTTTATATGCTTTGCAATCTGTTCGTATGATCCCTTGTATTTATATTCAGTCAGTCGCTCCGTCAATTGACACATATCCTCCATCGGTATTTTCTTCCCGTCGGTCGTTCGGTCTATGCGTCGTGTGATGTAGCATAGTTCTCCGTCTGCAAACCTTATCATTCCATGTGGCACAACAGATATCTTTGCTACTTCCGCAAGGTGCATAGTGAGATCTTCTATTTCAGGCAGACAACGGTATGCATCTGTCTGTGGTTTTAGGATAAACCGTCCCCATAGGCCTACTATCGTAAAGCGGTCCGGTTCGTTTTTTCCTCCACGGTTAACATCGAGAGACAGTTTCGCCTGCACTCCAGTCAGTGTAGTTTGACTTCTCACTACCTGTTTAGCCAGTTCGCCTATCTCACTTCTTACGAATGGCAGTCGTGGAGGTGTCTTTGTGCCAAAGAGTTTTCTGGAGCAGGCTGGATGATAGTCCACCTGTCCTTCCTTCAGTTCTTTATAACAATATAGACATCTCTCGCACATATCACTTAATATTAAATATTAGATTTGTCAGGTACAATACTTACAGCCCCTATGCAGTCTTTGCAGCATGCGAGCAATAGCGACATACGGTCGCGCTGGTTTATCTTCCAACTGTTTTCTGCAATATTCAGTAGCCATCCTTCTGGTATTAGTCCGTCGAAGAAAGGGAAGAGCACCGTGTCTCGAAATTCATCCTTTTGCAGTGGCAGTGTAAGACTTATGGCTTCGGCATCGTCGGTGTCGAGATAACTGTCGAGATACTTAAAGCCGAATCCTCTCTCGTCCTCAGTCAGCACCCCTGCGAGTTTGTCATGCAGATAAACATTAGCCCTTTTCATATTCAATCTTCAACTTTCAATTTTCAATCTTCACCCTTTCACTACCGCTCCCACTTCCCTTCCGAACAGTGCAAGCACTTGATTGATTTTGTCCATTCTTAATGTTTGCTTACCCTGTTCAAGGTCGCGTACAAATCTGAGTCCCACGCCAGCCTTGGCAGCGAGGTCCTCCTGGGTTAGCGAGTATTCACGTCGCATGTCTTTGACGAAAACAGACAGTTGCATATCCATATTCATTGCTTTTTTATACCTTATCGGGTACAAAGATAGTGAATTTATTTCAAACTATACCCTAAAAGGTATAAAATATATAATTATTTAACAGATTATACCCGTTCGGGAATAATATAACCTCTTAATTCTTAACTCTTAATTCTTAACTCTTAATTCTTAACTCTTAACTCTTAATTTAATTTTGTATCCCGTAATAGCGATTGCGATGCTCATCAGCGGACTGAGGAGATTAAAGAAGCAGTAGGGCAGATATGAGAGAGTGGCTACACCGAGCACAGTGCTCTGCGTCATTCCGCATGAGTTCCACGGGATGAGCACCGAGGTCACAGTCACCGAATCCTCAGTGGCACGGCTAAGCAGTCGGCGTTCCAGTCCGTTCTTGTCATATATCTCGCGGAACACATTACCCGAAAGCAATATGCTCATATATTGGTCTGCCACCGTGGTATTCAGCATCAGTCCAGTAGCTACAGTTGACGAAACGGTGGAAATGCGTCCTCGTGCAAAACGTGTGAACAGCCTTGTTATTCCCGCCGTCATGCCTCCCGCCGTCATTGTAGCTCCAAAACACATTGCGCACAGAATCAGCCACACCGTTGAGAGCATTCCCTCCATACCCCTTGTAGCCACCAGTTCGTCGAGCATGATGTCCGAGGTCTTAATTGCCGTACCTCCATATACCGCCTGCATAGCACCTTTAAACATGTCTCCGTCGGCAATCTCCGCAACGACATCAGGTTGGAATATCAGTGCAAATACCACTCCCATCAGTGTCGAAGCAAACATTGTGACCAATGCGGGCAATTTCTTCACAATCATAACCGCAGTGGCAGCAGGAACGATAATGAGCCAGAGACTTATGTCATACCTCCCCAAGATAGCCTCCTGGCAAGCCGCCAGATGTGTTGTCGCTGTAGCCGAATGCGACCATCCCGCAATGAAGAATATCAGCAATGCTATCGAGAACGACGGTATTGTCGTGACCATCATATATCTGATGTGCGAGAACAGATTCACGTGGCATACGCTCGATGCCAATACCGTGGTGTCAGACAATGGTGAAATCTTGTCGCCGAAATATGCTCCGCTGATGATAGCTCCCGCTATCCATCCCTCGTCAAATCCCTGCGCCTTGCCGATGCCCATCAGAGCCACACCTATGGTGGCGATAGTGGTCCACGAGCTGCCAGTCATCACACTTACGGCAGCACTTATTGCACATGTCGATGCAAGGAACACACTTGGATGGATAATGTCCAGTCCATAGTAAATCATCATCGGCACCACGCCGCTCACCATCCATGCGCCTCCTAACGCACCGATAAACAGCAGGATTATCAAAGCCGACGACACGTGGGATATGTTCTTGGCTATTTGACTCTCAAACTCGTGCCATCTCACCTTGCCCGCCGTGATGCCGATAATGCAGCACACAGCCGAAGCCGCCAGCATAACAATCTGGCTCGGACCGCTCAGAGAGTCGCTACCGAATGCACGTATAGTAAACACTAACATTGCCATCAGTAGCAATAGCGGTAAAAGAGCCATCCATATTGGCAGCTCCGTCCGTTCATTGTTATTGTTTTTCATCCTTGAACGATATTATTTGTAATATTTTGTGGCAAAATTACAAATAAATAATGGAAGTTCAAAGGAAAAGTAAGAATAATTTCATTAAGCCGTCATAATATCCGCTATTGCGATACAAAAACATCCGTGACAAATCTGCCACGGATGTCATTATTTAAAAAGGTTACAGAATCTTGTGTTAGATTCAGTTTACCTTAGTTATCACTTTCTTGCCGTTGGCAAGAGTCTCAATTTTTATCACAGTGCCCTTGTATGTTTTGTTTACCTTTATACCCTGCAAGTTGTAGTATGTCACTGACTTTACAGCGGAGGCATTCATAGCGTCGATGGCTGTTGGAACAGTGGCAGTTGTAGCCTCGCTCAGACCGCCCATCTCGTTGGCGGCGCGCACCGACCATGTGGCAGATGCATCGTCAACTTCGTATGAAGGCACAGTAGTGTTGGCCACATATACACCATTCTTGAATATTACCCAGCAGAACACATAATCGCTGTTGTCCCATGCTATCATCTTGTTGTCGGAGTTGATAACAACGTTTGTCGGAGCTGAAGCCTGCTCGGTAAGGGCAGTCGGATCCCAATCGTCATCCTGTCCCATCACCTTGTCGAGTGACATAGCCTGTACCTCGTCGATGGTGAGAATCGGGTCGTTGTCATGCTGTGTGCCTTCCCTGTCTGTCCATGATGTGCGACGTCCAGAGAGGTCGAGCGTTGTGCCTGATGTGAGGTAAGAGTTATACTCGGCAAAGCGTTTCGGCCAGCCGCCGCTCATGTCTGCCCAACCATCGCCAATGGGTGCTGTGTCCATCTTGGTGTTGATGAAGCTTGCGGTAGGAGTGCCGCTACCCCATGGGCGTCCGAGATAGAATGTAACATCAGATGTTTCCTTCTTGATGTAGCAGTTCTGGAACACATAACCATAGTTCTTTGCTTGTGAAGGAACGGCGAGATATCCGCCAGCGCCACACTGCTGGAGTGTCACCTCATTATAGTAAACGTCGCCTTTTCCGCAGAGGTAGTCGGTACGTCCGCGGAGCACGCCACCCTCGAAGTAGAACTTACCCGACTGGTTGTTGGATACGTATGTATCCTGATATCCCCAGAGGCATGCGTCTTTGAAGACGGTGCGGTTTGACTTGTCATTGAGCACGATGTCACGTCCGTGAGCGTCTCCCATAGACGACTTCATGGTGAGGTTCTGGAAATAAGCGTCGTGACCGTCCTTGTTTATGATCAGCACGTCACCATTGCCTATGCCCTCGAGAGGACATGCCTGACCAAAACCGTTATCCCAAGTAGCGTCAGGAGTTTTGTTGGTGATAACCACGCCTTCCATCGACTGTCCGATGAACGATACGTATGGCGAGTTCAGATAAGAGCGTGGGTCGGGATATGTCTTGCCGTCACCACCGGTGGTAGTGCCGTTAGTGTCAAATACATAGTTGCCATTGAGGATGAGAATGCGGTAGCGCTCTGTAGCATTAGTACCACGTGCGTTAGCGGCAGCGAGAGCCTCGCTGATTGTACCGTCGATAGGCACTATGAAGTCGTATGTGCCCTTTGTCACGGCAGGTTTAACCTTGGTCTGGAAATTAATCACGATATCAGCCGCATTGGCATTGTCGGTAAGGTCGGCAACAGAACCGGCAGTAAGTTTGAATTGGTAATCGGTAGAGTAATTAAGACCCTTATATTCGCAGATGACAGTCTTTCCGCTGGCAGTCATTGCCAATTCCAAATCACCGATAGTAGCCTTGGCAGCATCAGTCAATTTCACTTTCTCGTCGAATGTCAGCACCACCTTGCCATTAGCCGACGCACCGGTAGCGCCATTCTCGGGCACCGAGCTTACAAGCACAGGAGCTGTGCCATCGTCAATGAGCTGTGCTGTTCCGATGATATAAGTACCGCCGAGAGTGATACCGTCGTTGGCAGAAGCACTACCAGTCACAGTCGAAGTCTTGTCGCTAATCCAGCGGATATACACCTTATCCTTGTTGTTGGCGTCGGCAGGCAGTGAGAATGTACCGTCAGTCCATTTCTTGGCACCCTCTATAGTGAGCTTGCCAATAGAAGTCCATGTCTCGCCGTCAAGAGAATATTCGATGCTCTGCGTTGGATATGCGTTGTAGTTGTAAACCATAGAGGTAATAACCTTAATGTCGGTGAATGCAGCTGCATTTACACAAGTCTGCCAGTGATGATGGCCTACATCGCCATTTGAGCTACCAGCCACCCAGCATACAGCGCCAGGACGTCCTTCGTAACCTCCGGCAGCCTGCTGGCTCTTGTCAAGCCAACCCTTCGACTCTCCAGCCTCATTAAGCATCACGAGACTTGCTGCGTCATTGTCTGCAGCAGCGAAGTCAGCGGCACGTCCTGCATTGCCTGGACGGATGAAATCCCAGCCGGCGATATAGTCGATAGCTGCATAAGAAGCCACGAAGCTCTTGTCCTCATTCATTGTGACAGCCATCTCTGCTGCAGTCTCGCCATTGCTCCAGTTGGTGAAGGTGAGTATAGGGTTAGATGAGGCAGACATCACAACTTTCGTGCCTTCTTCATACATGTTCTTGCCATCTACGACGGTAGGAGCGGGTGAGAGGCTTACCATATAGTCGTTGGCGCCGCCCTCAACAGCGAAATCCAATGCATAGGTGTTAACTTGCTTGAAGTTGGCGGTGAGGGTTTCGTTGTTTGTTATGATGTACTTGAATTTAGCGTCAGTTGAAACCTCTTCGCCGGCAGCATTTGTCCAGTTAACGAAGTCATAGCCGAAGTTCTCTGTAGCTGTGAGCTGCACCTCGTCATTCTCGAGATATTCATCAGATTTTGGATATACTGACACCTCACCGCCCTCTGTCGGGTTGGCAACTAAGGTGAGAGCGTATTTGTTCACAGCAACCATAGTGCCATTGACAGTACCGTCTATGGTAACTTTTCCGAAGAGGCCTTCCTTGGCAGAGCTGACACCGATTGTGGCATAGAGATAGAAACCGTCGGTGCCTGCCAGTTGAGCCTGCTGTTCTGCGGTGAGTGTAATGTCATATTTATAAACAGCCTCTTTGTCGTAATCCTTAGAGGATGAACTCTTTCCCTGGCGCCATGCGGTATAAGTGCCAAGTGCCACCTCTGTGCCGTCAGTCTTTTTGGCAGACACTGTCACGCCTTTCTCTGAGTCAGTGCCGCAGCGGTTGATATATCCTTCCACTCTTGTGGGAGTGAAAGTCAGACCCATGGCAGGGCGAACAAACCATGTCAGATTCTTTGTAGAACCGGCAGGCTTGAACTTGATACCCTTTACATCAGTGGCAGTGCCGTCTGTCATGGTGACAATGGCAGTTCCGGTGAGGGTTGCGTCTCCTGAGTCGAAAGCCAATGTAGAGAAAACGTCGTTAGGAGTGGAGGTGCATTCTCCTGGATTGTTGATGTCGCTCATGGCATAAACCACGCTGACAGCCTCGTCGGTATATGTCTTGCCGCCCTGTTCCACGACGGGAATCACAGTCTGAATGTATCTATAGTATGATCCGTCGCCGATAACGATGTCGATAGTCTCGGCAGAGCTTGCTATGGCATAGGATATTGTATTGCCGGATGTATAGTCCTTTTGCCCGTCAATAGTGGTTGTCGTGATGGCTCCGTATGCCTCCATGCTCACCACAGCCCCCTTGGCTGAAGGGATGGTGAACTTGGTGCCGCCGTTCATCTGGCACCAGTCACTCCAGTTGCCGTTGGCAATCTTTCCTCCGTTGTTGGTGTCGAAGTCAATCTTCACATCAATGGTTTCACCTGCGATGTTGGCTTGTGTAACCCATATACCTGTTGCATTCTGGTATCCAACAGTCGGCGCACCGTTCTTGCGTTGGAATTCCCATCTCAGTGTCACGGCCTCAGTACGGTCGGCAAGCGTCTTTGTGTTCTGTGTGAATACAGGAGTGAGGGTGACATTGTCGCTGAGGGTGTATTCCGCCCCCGGTGCTACAGTGTTTGAACCGTCAGTCCATCCTGTGAGAGTGTATCCCTCTTTGTACACAGTGAAGTTGCCGGGGATAGTGATTGCCGTGCCCTCGTCTGCAGTGATGGCAGCCGGAGCTACGCCGCAGTCAGCGTCATTGCCGAGCGAGAATGTGGCGGTCTTGCTCTCAACGAGAGAGCCAAGGTCAACAGCCTCAACGGCGAAATACGGGGTATAGCTGCCGCCGCTGATAGTCAGGGTCGTTGCCTCACCTTTATATATAGTAGAGGCAATATTGTCGGTTTTGTTGTTGTGATAGCAGGTGCCGTTGTTGGTGTTGAATGAGCCAACCACGTTTCCTCCTTCATCCTTGATAGTCACATCGCCACCCCAGGCGCATGTGCCCATGCTGATCTTTACTGGGCCTTCAACCGCCACCTTGGCAGAGAAGTTGCCCCAACCGTGATCGTCGGAATGGTATTTTCCGCTTAGCACGATGTTAGCACTCGCATCGTCGGCGGCAACTCTTGTGGCAGAGCCGTCGTCGGCAATGGCAATTCCAAATGACACGCTCGACTTGTCGGTTTTCTCCGCGTCGGTGAAGAAATTACCGCCAGTGAGGTCAAGCTTGATGTCCTTAAAGGTCGCATGTGCGGGCAATAAGCCGACAAGGCAGACCATAGTCAGGAATACTCTTAATAGCTTTTTCATAAGTTTTTAATTAGTTGTTAAATATGATATTATAATGATTATTTCGCTTCTTTTGATTTGTCGTTTTAAGACATAATATCTCAATTTCGGTGCAAAGATACAACTTTTTTTTTAATTCACAAACAAAAGTCCCTTAAAATATATAATATAATTCAACTTTCGGAAGTTATAACCACAGAGTTTAAGAGATATAGAGTATTTATACTAATGAAAGAGGTTGAATGCCAAGGCATTTAGAGCTCATAGAAAGCTGCGCATCATGTTTGCCGTATGGAAACTCTGTGTCCTCTGTCGCTTGCGACCTACTCTATAAAACTACAAATCTCTTTTTCTCTTTGACTCTGTGGTTTAAATAAAACCCTAATTCATAGAGAATTATCACATGCAAAACTTATATTGCTTTATAACATCCGTGGATCAGAGGGTCAAGGTACATTGGTTCACTCTTTAGGGTCGATGGACCTGTCCCTATGATTCACTGGCTCTGAGAATCGTGTCGGCACTGCATGTGCGAAGTGTCGGATGAAGCGAGAGGTGATACATCAGATGAGTGGTGACATCCTCTATGCATGAGCCGCCACAGAAATAAACGCTCATAAGCGAACGGATGATTTCGCTGTATTGATAACCATACAGCCTGCATCTCATACCGAGAGTTGAGTCGATTACAGATGAGAGATTGGAGTCAAATAGCTCCATTATTGAAAAAATTCCTCCAAAAGGAGAGAGTTTCTCAGATTTTATTGCTACCTTTACCATGTCTGTCGGGTTTGATACATATTTTGATTTGCAACACTAAGATAGGTGAAAAATCTGACATGGCAAAATCCTGAGCAACTTTTTGTTGCTCAGGTACTTAAAAAGTTATATTTGTAATAGTGTTGCGGAATTAAGGAATACCATACAGGACTTCAACGACTATCAGGGGGTGGAGACGCTTCATCCCCTGGTCAGCGTGGTGCATGTGGAGAATACGGAGCACATCACGGAGTGCGTGATGCACTATGGACTTTATGCCATCTATCTCAAGGAGAACAAGGGGTGCAAACTCTCTTACGGCAGAACACCTTACGACTTTGACGAGATGACCGTGACGAGTTTTGCGCCGGGGCAGGTGGTAAGGGTGGAGCCCAACCCCGAGGTGCCGTTTGCCAAGTTCACAGCCTTGGTCTTCCATCCCGACCTTCTCAACCGCACCGCCTTGGGCAGACAAATGAGCCGCTATGAGTTTTTCGGCTATTCCAGCAACGAGGCGTTGCATCTCTCTGCTACGGAAGTGGAAGTCTTTCGGGGTGTGCTCGCCATGATAGAGCAGGAACTGCACCGCGCCATTGACCAACACACCCGCGAACTGATTGTTTCCAACATTGAGTTGCTGCTGAACTATTGCCTCCGCTTCTACGACCGCCAGTTCATCACCCGCGAGGAAATCAATCATTCTGTGGTGAAGAAATTCGTAGTGTTGCTTGATGAGTATATTTCATCAAAGGCTCTTCGTGCCGGCTTGCCCACGGTGGCATATTTTGCGGATAAATGTTGTTTGTCGAGTGGCTATTTCGGAAATTTGGTGCGCGTGGAAACCGGTCGTACTGCCAAGGACATCATCTCCGACCATCTTCTCGCCCATGCCAAACAACTGCTGAATGATGAGGCACTGACCATCACCATCATCAGCCGCCGTCTCGGCTTCGAATATCCCCAGCATTTCGTTCGTTTCTTCAAGTCACATACCGGCAAGACCCCTTCCGCATTCAGGAATGAAGTATGAGGCTCTTAACATCAGTTTAATCTCTCAGTTTGATATCTTTCTCTCAACTATTTCTTCCGCCTTTTGACACATGTCCAAGGCGGTTTTTACTTCTCCGGGATTGGCAAATTTAGAGGCGTTGTCAAGGGAACGTATGAAGAGACCGAAAATCAGTTTCAGTGCTTTTTCAAGGAAATAAAGTATGGGCTGAAATTGGTTGCTCTGAATGCACTTTGAAGAAGGTCACTTCGTGCGGAACGGTCTGAGCAACGCTTCTCGGATTCCTTCCACGCTGTCGGGAAAAAGAATGCCATGGCTTTGGATGAGCGCACAATCCATGGTCAGATTTCTGTCTTGTTCTCTGAATCTTTCTTCGTCGGGAAGAATCAGCGCAGCGGGGTGGGGGAGCGACATCAACTCCGCAGCCTTCAGAAAGAGCGCATGAGAGTTCAAAGCGTTGGTAGCCCCAAAATTGTAGATGCCGCCTGGCAGACTGAAGGTCTTTTCCATGTTTTTCACCACGTCCCAGACGTAGGTGACTCCGCGGAACTCATGTGTGGCGACCTGCATGGTTTTCCCTTCTCGGAAGGCATTTTGCAGATTCACGAGAATGTTGCTGTTCAGTTTCATTCCGCAGTCGGGCAGGTCATACATCCACGTCAGTCGCAGCCCCACCGCTTCCGGCAGATTCCACCGCGCTCTCTGCTCTGCCTCCAGTTTGTGACGCCCATAGACATTGACAGGCTGAACCAACTCCTCTTCTTTCAGTGCGCCCGGTGTGGGCGTGCCGTTATAGACCTGGTCGCTGGACATGAAAACGAGTTTTGCGCCGATGAGTTTACAAGCCTTTGCCACTCTCACCGTTCCTTGCACATTCACCCGATGAGACTCTTCAGGATGCTGTTCGCAGAACCAAGTGTTGCTCAATGCGGCGCAGTGCAGAACGAGGTCGGGGCGATGCTCCATGAGATAAGCCTTCACCGCCTCTTCGTGACTGATGTTCAATTCGCTGTGCGTGGGAAGCAGAAGGTCATAGTTGTCTTTGAGGAAGAATGCCAAGCGACTCCCGAGGAAACCGCTGCTTCCGGTGATGAGGATTCTCTTTTTCATTCGATGGTTTCAATTCATTCGATGGTTTCAACGTAAAAACTGACGGGGCGGAAGCCGTCGTTGCAACTAATCATCGCGCTGTTCGGATTCTTCATCCATCCGTCAAAGAAGTTGCCTTCGCCACGAGCCAGTGCTTCAACGAATTCTCTCATTGACTTCCACGCCTCCGGGCAGAGTCCTTCGGGGCATTTCCCGTTCTCGCTAATCCAAGACTGACCTTCGCAAATGTCGCAAGCGTGTTCAATCGGATTCTCATAGTTGGTAACCAAATCATCGTGTTGCACCTTGCGCAGTGCAGTAATTCTCACCTGTTTCATCATCATATTTTGCACTTAACTCATCGTGTTGCACCTTCCGCAGTGCTGTGATTCTCACTTGTTTCATCATCATATTTTGCACTCAAATCATCGTGTTGCACCTTGCGCAGTGCAGTATTTCTCACCTGTTTCATCATATCAGTAGCATGATTCTTCCTGCCTCTTTGGTAAACATTTCAGGGAAGCGACAGATGGTGGCATAGACCTGTTTGCTCGTCACCGGCATGCCGTCTTTGCGCAGATGAAGTCGTTGGCGGTTGATGGCAGCAGCAATCTGGTCGGTGGTCATGCCTCCGTTTCTTTTCACCAGAACATAGACAATGGCTTCTTCCAGTTTCATCATTTCACTTGGTGGTTTTCTTTCCGCTTTCAGTCCATGCAATGAAGCCTCCGTGGAGTTCTTTCACTTTGAACCCTTTTTCGGCAAGGAACTCAGCAGCCTGTTTGCTGCGTCTGCCGCTGCGGCAATAGACCGCAATGACCTTGTCTTTGGGCAGCAGTTCAGTGGCTTTTTGTGAGAAATCCTCTTGCATGACATCAATGTTCACGGCATTGGCAATGTGTCCTTCTGCAAATTCTTCCGCGGTGCGAACGTCAAGACGCACCACCGTCGTGTCGGCAATCAGTTGTTCAAAATCGTCTGTTTGGAGACTTTCAAATTGGGGATTCTGTGCGGTACAGCCAAGGAGATGACACAAGATGGTCGTAAACATAAGGAGCAATTTCTTCATGATATATGTTCTTTTTGATGATTCGTGTATTTAATGATACGTGTATTTGATGATACGTGTATTTAATGATACGTGTGTAGAGTCCCCCTTGAAAGCACTCAGTGCGGAGTCAACTCGCGCAGCAGATGTTTGAGGGCTGTCATGGGATGATAGAAAACCATCCTTGGTCCGACCCATCGCATGACGTTTTTGATTTGTGCCTTCATGTCAGGACGATAGCAATGCACGGGGCATTGTTTGCAAGTCGGTTTGTTCTGTCCGAATCGGCAAGCGTCCAAGCGACGGTGGGCATAATTCAGCAGAGCCTGACATTGAGGGCAGAGCGAATGATTCCCTTCCTTCTTGCGACAGTAGATTCGAATCATCTTCTCGACCATCTCCTTTTCTTCTTCCGTGCGCAGTTTTTTTGTCATGATGTGCAAGGTTTCCTACTTTTCCAAAGTCCAGCCGTGGTCGCCGTGATAAATCATCTGGCGTGTCATTCCTCCATCGATGCAAATGTTTTCTCCCGTGATGAAGCCTGCTTTTTCGGAACAGAGGAAGAGCGCTGCATGGGCGATGTCCTTCGGCAGCCCCACGCGTCCCGCCGGCTGTTGTGTCGCATCGGGTCCTTCGTGTGACTTCAAGTCCGTGTCAATCCATCCGGGTGAGATGGAGTTCACTCTTGCCTTGCCTCGAAGACTGACGGAAAGGGCGTGGGTGAGGGCGGCAATGCCTCCCTTGGCAGCAGTGTAACTTTCCGTTTGTGGCTGACTCATGCGGTCTCGAGAGGATGAGATGTTCACAATCGCTGCCCCTTCGGCAAGATGTGGCGACAGCAGTTTGACAAGATAGAAGGGAGCAGTGACGCCAACGGCGAGCGCACACTGAAACTCCTCCCAACTGCATCCGTTCAGTCCTTTCATCAGAGGGGGCGCATTATTAATAATGTAGTCCACCTTGCCATGTTGTTCAACGACTTTTTGGGCAAAGTTTTCCAGCACCTCTTTTCGGGCGATGTCACCGACGAAGTGTTCTCCGGGCTGTATGTCAATGACGGCGACTCGGGCACCATGTTTCCGGAACTCTTCGGCGATGCACTTTCCAATGCCGTGCGCTCCTCCCGTGACCACTGCCACCTTGTTCTTGAAGTCCATGTCTTCTTGCGATTCTTCTTGTGATAAGTAATATGAAAATAATAAGTTGCGTCAGATTTGGATTAGATTTTCGAGGTCAGATTTTCACCCGAAGAAGGAGCATAGCCGTAGTTATGTGACTGATGAGGGAGGAAAGATGGACCGAAAAGATTTTCAAAGATGATGCAGGTTATTTTTTGAGGATTACTAAAAACGCTGTGCCGAAGGCACTACACAATATGACAAGAAAA
>JALERP010000108.1 GCA_022764085.1 Prevotella sp. | reverse complement strand
TCAATTCTCTGTGATTGAATTGCTTAACAACTTGAAATCCAACGGTCAAAACCTCTTCGGCACCTTGCGGGATGTTCAGTTGGAGGATGTTGAGGAGGCATTGCTCTACTTGTCGAAGATTGATGCATTGAAACTTGAGGGTGGCTTTCTTGTGCTCTATAATGCCATGGACATCCGGCGTATCAAGGACAACAGGTTGCGCTACAAGCAGGACGACTACCGCATGCTCAACGAATTCTACAAGCAAAAGATTCAACAAGTGCATATAGTGGGAGAATACGCCAATCTGATGGTAAGCGATTATGATGCCGCCCTGAAATTTGTACAGAATTACTTCCAAATGGATTACAAGCTGTTTATATCGAAGTATTTCAAGGGAGAACGAGTCAAGCAGATTGAGCGAAACGTCACTCCTGAGAAATATCAGAAAATATTCGGCTCTCTCTCAGCAAGGCAAATGGAGATTATCTCTGACAAGGTGTCGCGCTGTATCGTGGTGGCTGCGGGTCCTGGAAGTGGAAAGACTCGCGTGCTGGTACACAAACTTGCATCCCTGCTCCTGCTCGAAGATGTAAAGCACGAACAGCTGCTTATGCTCACCTTCTCTCGCGCGTCGGCAATAGAATTCAAACAACGGTTGATTGCACTAATAGGCAATGCCGCCCACTTCGTTGAAATCAAGACTTTCCATTCCTACTGTTTTGACCTGTTAGGCAGGATAGGCAATCTCGACGATGCAAAAGATGTAGTGGCGCGTGCAGCACAGATGATTGGAGATGGAGAGGTGGAGCCAAACCGCATAGCCAAGACCGTTTTGGTGATTGACGAGGCTCAGGACATGAGTCAGGAGGAGTATACCTTGGTGAGGGCCCTCATGACAGCCAACGAGGAGATGCGCGTGATTGCCGTAGGCGATGACGACCAGAACATCTTCGAGTTCCGTGGCTCCAACTCCCGCTATATGTCCCAACTGCTGAGGGATACAGAAGGCAGATTCATTGAAATGACCGAGAACTACCGCAGTTCCCGTCACGTGGTCAGTTTTGCCAATTCTTTTGTGATTAATGTCAGGGGAAGGTTGAAGACCTTACCCCTTGTCTCTATGAGCAAGAACGAAGGATACGTCAGCATCACTCGTCACTTGTCGCATATATTGTACCGTCCACTCGTAGAAGACCTGATGTCTCACCGTGGACAAGGAACGACGTGCGTATTGACCCAAACCAACGAGGAAGCGGTAATTCTCGCGGCATTATTGCGCAAGCACAAGGTGAGCAGTAAACTGATACAAAGCATGGATGGTTTCCGCTTTTGGAACATGGCGGAAGTGCGCATGTTCATCAAACTTGTTGACAAGAACACACTTACGCCCCTTATTCCCGATGATGTGTGGGAAATGGCGAAACAAAAGACTTACGGAATATATGCCGATTCGGAAAGCCTTCATTACCTGCAACGTTGTATCCTGCTCTTTGAACAGACAAACAAGGCTAAATATATCACAGACTTCAAGGAATTTATATTTGAGTCATCCGTAGAGGACTTCTGCGATCTTTCCGGCGCCGACGTCATTGTCTCCACCATCCACAAGGCGAAGGGACGGGAGTTTGATGATGTATATATGCTCATCACCGAGCCTCAACATTTGGCAGATGAAGTGCTTCGAAGATATTATGTGGGAGCCACCCGTGCAAAAGAGCGTCTGTTCATCCATACAGACAGTCGCGTTTTCGACCGTATGCCGGCGGATGAACACCACGTCAGCCAGCAACAGTATGACATGCCCGACGAGATTGTCCTCCAGTTGTCACATAGGGATGTCAACCTCAGTTTCTTCAAGTCACATAAGATGCTCATCCTTGCACTCCGTGCTGGACAGAAGCTCCGTTTTTCCAACAACTATCTTTACTGCGTTCACTTGGACATGCCTATTGCCCAACTCTCGCAGAAAATGCAGGCAGACCTGCGCCTTTGGACTGAAAAAGGATACGAAGTCATTGCCACTTCCATCCGCTTCATCGTGGCTTGGCGTCCTAAAGACGCACCGAAAGAGGAGGAGGAACATGCGGTACTGCTCCTCGACTTGATGTTGAAACGAAATGAATGAAAGATAATTGATAAAATCTGCAATAAGTTTGGAAATATGAAATAAAAATTGTAATTTTGCAGCGCACATTAATAAAGCATCATGGTTATGGACGGAAGAAATGTAAAAGAAGAGGCTAAGAGAATACCTTACGGTATGATGAACTTCGTGGCTGTTCGCGAGGACAACTGCTACTATGTAGATAAGACAAGGTTTATTGAGAAAGTGGAAAAAGCCAACAAGTACTTTTTCTTTATCCGCCCTCGCCGTTTCGGCAAGAGCCTCACCATGTCGATGCTACGTCATTACTATGATATCAATCAGACTGACAAATTTGAAAGACTGTATGGCGACTTGTATATCGGCAAGCATCCTACACCCAATCACAACAAGTATCTCGTTATTTATCTAAACTTTGCGGTGGTAAATGCCGACTTGGGCAATTATCGCAAAGCTCTTGATGCGATATGCAACACGGAATTTAATTATTTCTGTGATGTGTATGAGCAGTATTTGCCCAAAGGCATAAAGGAGGAGATGAACAAGAAGAACGGTTGTGTGGAGCAGCTTGATTATCTTTACAAAGAAGCGCGCAAGACAAACGCAAGAATTTATCTCTTCATCGACGAGTATGACCACTTCACCAATCATATCCTCTCGGATGCCGCACGTCTCGAAGAATATCAGGGCGAGACGCACGGCACTGGCTATCTGCGCACGTTCTTCGACACGATAAAGGCTGGCACAGACTCTTCCATCGAGCGTGTCTTCATAACCGGTGTAAGTCCTGTAACCCTCGACGACCTCACCAGCGGTTTTAATATAGGCACAAACTACTCACTTGCATACGGCTTCAACGAGATGGTGGGCTTCACCGAGCAGGAAGTGCGCGAGATGCTGAACTACTATGGACAGCATTATGAGTTCAACCACACTGTGGATGAACTCATTGAGACAATGAAGCCGTATTACGACAACTATTGTTTTGCAAAGGAAGCATACAGAGAAACAACCATGTACAACTCCAATATGGTTCTCTCGTTCTTGTTTAAATATATAGATAATAGGTGCAGAATACCAGACAAGATGCTTGAGGAGAACATCCGTGTTGACTATGAGAAGCTGCGTATGCTCATCCGCAAAGACAAGGAGTTTGCGCACGATGCCTCTATTATCCAGACATTGGTGTCGAAAGGATTTGTCACAGGCGAACTGAAGGAAGGATTCCCGGCAGAAGATATCGCCAAGAGCGACAATTTCCTCAGTCTGCTTTACTACTTCGGTATGGT
>JALERP010000035.1 GCA_022764085.1 Prevotella sp. | reverse complement strand
ATCAAATATTTGTAAATATGAAACAATACGATTACCTGATAGTTGGTGCCGGACTTTATGGCTCGATGATGGCATACAGGCTTGGAAAGCAAGGCAAGAAATGCCTTGTAATTGACAAACGTGGGCATTTGGGTGGCAATATCTATTGTGAAAATATCGACGGAATCAACGTGCACAAGTATGGTGCGCACATCTTCCACACGTCAAACAAGGAGGTGTGGGATTTTGTCAATTCGATAGTGCCGTTCAACAGATACACCAACTCGCCGTTGGCAAGGTATAAGGACAAGCTTTATAATCTTCCTTTTAACATGAATACCTTCTCAAGGATGTGGAATATATCCACACCAGCCGAAGCTATGCAGATAATCGAGGAACAAAGGCGTGAGGCTAAAGAAAAACTCAATGGAAGGGAGCCACAGAACTTAGAAGAGCAGGCTTTGATGCTTGTGGGCAGGGACATATATGAGATTCTTATCAAGGAATACACCGAGAAGCAGTGGGGCAGGAAGTGCGTTGACCTTCCGCCGTTTATCATCAAACGTCTGCCAGTGAGGTTTGTGTTTGACAATAATTATTTCAACGACTTATACCAAGGAATTCCTATTGGAGGATACAACAAACTGATTGAGGGATTGTTGGAAGGAAGCGACACGAAGGTGGGAGTGGATTTCTTTGACAGGTGTTCAGATGAACCAAATATTGACAACTGGAGAGATTATGCCGACAAACTGGTTTTTACCGGCAAGATTGACGAGTTCTACTCCTATCAGTATGGCAAACTTGACTATCGCAGTCTTAGATTTGAGCATGATGAATATGATGTGCCTAATTATCAAGGTAATGCCGTTGTGAATTATACTTCGGCAGATGTGCCTTATACAAGAACCATCGAGCATAAGCATTTTGAGATGTTTGGCGACAAGGTTTATGATATCCCCAAGACTGTCGTGTCAAAAGAATATCCTCAGGAATGGCATGAGGGATTGGAACCGTATTATCCTGTGAATGACAGCAAGAACATGGATCTTTATGCTCGATACAAGGCATTGGCAGATAAGGAAGAGGATGTCGTGTTCGGCGGCCGACTTGCCGAATACAAGTATTATGACATGGCCCCGATTGTTGAACGAGTATTGAATATGTGATTATGGCAGATGTAAAGATTATGGTATGCGCCCACAAGGATGTGAAGCTACCGAAAAATGATTGGTTTTTCCCGATACAAGCGGGTGCAGTTTTACATGATGCAATCCCCGGGTTCACAGGGGATAATTCGGGGGATAATATCTCTGATAAGAATCCGCATTTCTGTGAGTTGACATGCCATTATTGGATGTGGAAGAACGAGAAGGCGGATATAGTCGGTTTGAATCATTATCGCCGATACTTTGATTTCGAGAGACGCTGGCCTATGTTTTCTCCCGACCGAAGTTTTACGAGCATTGATTATATTGACAAGCCATACAGATTTCCTGACTTGGAAAAGATGCTTGACACTGAGTGTGACATAATCTTGCCTCCAAAACGCCATTATCCATATAGTGTAGGTACGCAATACAAGGTTTTCCATCTTGTTAACGACCTTAATATCCTTAGAGATGTTATCTCGGATTTGTCGCCTGACTATCTTCCATCATTCGATCATTTGATGAATGATGAGAACGGTTATTCAGGATATAACATGTTTATTACCAGATGGAAACATTTTGATGGATATTCAGAATGGATGTTTAAGATACTGTTTGAGGTGGAACGCAGGGTAAAACTATCACCATATCCCGACCAGGCACGTATTTTCGGGTATATGTCCGAACGACTTGTCAATGTATATTGCATGAGGCATAACCTTAGGGTGAAGTATGTGCCGGTGATAATGCCCATAGAGGACAGGTTTGTTAATCCTTCGAATCTGAGGTATTGCTATTGGAGATTTAGGAATACGCTTGCGTTTAAGATATCATAGATATTGTCATATCGTCATTCTTTATATAACAACCAAACATATCAATGAATTATATATTATTGATTGTTTGGTTGTTATATTTCTTGTGTATTCCTATCGAATAAAAGGAATTAATCTATATAATGGAGTTTGGGCTAATAACACAATTAGTTTGTTCTTCATTCCCAAATTGATATTATTCCATGCAAAATTACTATCAGGGAACAATTGTCTCCATGTTTTTACATCATAACAATTTTTGTTCAAAAGCAAGGGAAGTTTTGAGAGAAATTTACGCTGCTGTAATTCTTCCTTAACAATATCATAAACTCCGTTTTCCTTATAGAACTCTTCGGTCTTTATAATAGCCTTTGCCTGACTTGTTACATTGAATACCGTGGTCTTGCTATAATTGTTAGGGTTGAATTGAATATAATGATACATGCATCTATCTACTGAGGCAAATCTCTTTGCATAGAAAAACACCTGGCAACAGAATAAATAGTCATCAACCATAGTATTGTCAGGAATAAATCTTACATTGTTATCTTCGACAATGCTTCGGCGGATAAGTAGCTTCCACATCACTCCTTTTATCTTCAACACTGTTATAGCTTTGAGCATCTCATCGTGGTCGTTGGTATATACCTGAGGCATATCTACACTTCTGTCACCAAACTCTTCTGTATATCCACAACCAGATATGTCTGCATCATTCTTCTTTGCAGCATTGACAAGTGATTCTACCATATCAAGATCGATGTAATCGTCGCTATCGATAAAGAGAATGTAATCTCCTGTGGCATTGTCGAGGCAATCGTTCCTTGAAGTGGAGATGCCTTTGTTTGTCTTATGTTCAATTATCTTGCATTTATCCCTCACGCCATACTTGTCAATATACTCGTTGATGACCTGCATACTTTTGTCAGGAGTACAATCATTTACAAAAACATACTCGATGTTCTTATATGTTTGGCTGAATAATGACTCCACGCATTTACCAACGTAATTCTCAACCTTATAAAATGGTACAAGAATTGAAACTTTTATATCATTGTTCATAATAATTATAATTTATGGATTAATTTTAGGATGAAATATAGTTTGTTCTCAGCTAGCCAGAACTTAATCTTCTCATTTCTAGAATATTTAATCAGTCTCCATGTCTTTTCGGCTTCGGGAAAGGTGGATTGATACTTAATGATATCAAATGTATTCTTTTTCAGATAATTACTTTTAATATTAAACTTACGTAAGTTAAGATAATTATTAATTATTTCATTTAGCAATCCGTTATCTTTAAAGAATCTTTCAATCTTTTTTACAGCCGTAGTATGATCAGACAAACTTTTCTTCATTTTGTAAGAAAGCCTATTGTTATTTGCATGAACATAATTATATAGCGGAATTTTGACTGCTGCAAAACTATTGGCATAGTAATAAAGCATTATTGATATTAAATAATCCTCTCCAATATTTACATTTTTATCAATTGTAAATTCTTTGAAAAGACTCTTTCTTATTAATAATTTCCATAAGGTTGTTGCCAAATTATAATCAATGCATTTAAGCATATTGTCATATGGATTGTCAGAATAATCCTCGTTAACATTACAAATAGAGCCGTTATTGTATAATATATTATAATCACAACCTACGATATCAATGTTACCATTGTCGGTAGCCTCAACCATGGCTTCTATCATATTGTTTTCTATCCAGTCGTCACTATCAATAAATTGTACATAGGCGCCATCCGCCTCTGCCAACAGGTCAATACGAGTTTGGGCAATTCCCTTATTTTCTGAATGTCTTATTATTGTATATCTTTCAGAGCTAATTGAGTATTCTGCTAATTTGGATTGTAACACCATCAAACTATTATCGGTAGAACAGTCATCTACAAACACGTATTCCACATTTTTATATGTTTGTGAGAATACGGAGTCAAGGCATTTGCCAAGATACTTCTCCACATTGTAGATTGGTATCAAAATTGAAACAAGCGGATTAGTGTTCATTGTCTATTATTTATTTTTAATAATAATTTTCCGATTAAATATAATAATTTGTCGATTCTGTAACTCTTGCGTAGTTGTGGCGTAAGTGTCTGAGTTAGACATTCACATTGCTTCATGTATTTATAATCTAATATAACTCTTTGAGGAAGATATTCAGAGAGAATATGCTCTTTTTCAGATCTCATAGCTGAGGGATTGTTGGAACTTATGCCGTTATTGTCATAAATTGCTACAGGTAAGTTTGTAAATTTGATGTTACAATTGTCAAAAATGATTGTCTGTAGGAAGAATTTCCAATCTGATGATATTTTTAGGGCTTCATCAAATGGATATTTCTTCTGGAGCGTAGTCTTAATAAATGTACCTTGATGTGGTATAGAACCGGAGAATAAATGATACATGGATAACTCTCGCTGTGGAGGCGGGGAGATGATATTATTAGTACCGTAAATGAATACCTTTCCAACTAGGACATCTTCATTGCATAGCTCCTCGCTAATATTCTTTAGGACGTCTGAATCATGGAAAAAATCCCCCGAATTCATAAATATCAGATATTCTCCATGGGCAACTTTCACGCCCTTGTTCATAGCGTTATAAATGCCGCCGTCTTTTTCTGATACCCAATAAGAAATTTTGTTTTCGTATTCTTTAATTACATCAACACTTGCGTCTGTGGAGCCACCATCAATAATGACATACTCATAGTCGCAATATGTCTGACCGACCGTGCTTTTGATAGTACGGCGCAGCCCATCGGCATTGTTGTAGTTGATGGTTATGACGGTAAACTTCATACTGGTTATCGATTATTATATTTTCAGGATGCGAAGATACTACTTTTTTGTCAAATCTCCAAATGTTTTGGCAAAAATCTTCTAAATTTCTGCCACAACACTTAAATAAAACGCCAACTCGATCAAGAGAAACAGGGCACCGCAGCAGTCGCCGGTGTAGCCTTGGAGGCGGTGCCATATCAGGCGGTAGAGGAAATACATCACTATGCAGGGGGCAAAGACCATGTATTCCCAATGAAGGATGACGCCCGTGTGGGAGGAGAAGAGGTAAAGGGCGAGTATTGGCAACAGTCCTTGGAGGGCAAGGCCAATGCCCGACTTCAATGGGGGACGGCGATATACCACCTTGGCCTTGGCTTCTGCCTCTGTGCGGGCGTAAGGCATCATGCTGATTATCTGCGATGCCACCATCTTGGAAAACGGGTCGCCGGCAAAGATGACAAAAGATGCCGTGAGCGGAGGAAGACTGTAGAGGCTGAAGAAGAGCAGGAGCGAATATAGGAGTATGCCAATGACTCCGTAGGTGCCTATGCGCGAGTCCTTCATGATGTCGAGGATGCGCTGACGGTCGCTGCCTCCGCCGCCGAACCCGTCGAAGAAGTCACAGAGACCGTCTTCATGAAGGGCTCCCGTGACAAGAAGGCGCATGGCTATGGCAAGGATGACTGCAATGGGGTAGGGGAACAGCAGGCTTGCGCCATAGAGTGTGCCTGCCATAACACCGCCGGTCAACCATCCGGCAAGCGGCCAATACTCCACTACGCGACGATAGCAACCCTTGTCGGGTTCGGCAATGCGCCAAAAGGGAAGACGGGTGAAGAAAATCAGGGCGGCAAGCGGTGTCTCCCACCAACGTGTACGGTCAATGGATATTCTCATTCTTAAAAATATTTTGTAATATTGGCATCTTGGAAATTGTTCATCTCATTAACCATCCTTACCGCACTGTCAATAATAGGGAATGAGCACAAGGCTCCTGTGCCTTCGCCGAGGCGAAGACCCAACGTGAGCAGGGGCTTGGCATCAAGAAGACTGAGCATACGGGCATGGCCGCCCTCGTCGCCGCTATGACCGAACACCATATAATCCACAATCTCAGGATAGAGGCGCGAGGCGGCAAGCGCACAGGCTGTCATGATGAAGCCGTCAACCATAATTATCAGATGGCACTCGGCTGCACGGAGCATCGCTCCTATGGCTGCAACCATCTCGAAACCACCGAAATAGCGTATTACCTCTTCAGTGTTGCTGCAATCGAATCCTGAAGACTTGAAATTATCCACCGCTTTCTTCAGAATCTCGTATTTATGGCGTATGCCATCGTTGTTAAGACCTGCTCCTGCTCCAACGCACTCATCCAAGGGGATATTGCCGAAAAGACTCATCCATATACTTGAAGGCGAGGTGTTGGCTATACCCATCTCGCCGATGCAGATGATGTCACTGCCGTCGTTGAAACAGTTGTCTGCCATCTCAGCGCCGATGTTCAATGCCTCGTGGTATTGCTCCATCGTCATTGAAGGCTCGTAAAGGAAATTGCCCGTGCCATTGGCTATCTTGCGATTGATGATATCAGGATACATTCCGAGGTCGTAATCAACGCCGACATCAACCAACTTGAGTTTGAATCCATGCTGGCGGCAGAACATGTTCACTCCTCCGCCACCACGGGTGAAGTTAATCATCTGTTGCCATGTAATCTCTCGTGGAGATATACTCACACCCTCGCGCTCAATGCCGTGGTCGGCACCGAAGAGCAGATGGCAGGGGTTGTGAAGAGTGGGGTGGAGAGTCTGCTCGACAAGGCAAATCTGCAATGCCAACTCCTCAAGGCGTCCCAACGAGCCTTTGGGCTTGTTGAGGTTGTCTATCTTGTCGATTATTGCCTGACGCATCCTTTGGTCGGGCTTGTGAATATTGAACTTTGTCATTGTCTTAATTCTTAACACTTAATTCTTAACTCTTAATTCTCACCGCTATGCCAGACACCATCAAGATAACCTCGTCGGCACGTGATGCCACATATTGGTTCATCCAGCCCTCAAGGTCGGTAAATCTTCTTTGGATGGCGTTTTCGCTCACTCCGCCACTGCCTATCTCGTTGGTTACGAAGATGAATGTGGCATCTTGAGACGTGAACTTGTCAAACTCCAGCTTCAATGCTCCAAGGGCTTCATCAACAGATGGCTGTTCCCACTCTGCCTTATCGCGCGAGAAGAAATAGTTGGTACACCACAATGTGATACAGTCAATGACTACCACTCTTCCTGTGAGGTCATGGCGGCTCAGTTCCTTCTCTTCCTCAATGTTTGTCCATTGGGGACCTCGCCGCTGCTGGTGGATGAGAACGCGCTGGCGGAACTCCTCGTCCCATATATGGGCTGTGGCGAGATAGACGGGATTGTCGCTCAGCTCCAATGCCATCCTCTCCGCCTGCTGACTCTTGCCCGAACGCTGTCCACCTGTGATAAGAATTATGCGTCTCATTTCTTTTCCTTTATCATTCCGTGACGATAGGCGTAAAGCAGTTCCTTCAGGTCTTCTATCTGCATGCGCAACTCAGCGCCCTTGTCGGTATCCGACACACGCATACGATGGGCCGACATCTCCACAATCTGAGTGGTGCTCTTGATGTCAGTACCCTTCTGTATGGCCTCGGACGCACTCATGAATGGCTCGTGCTGCACAAGTTGGAAACCGCGGCTGTGATATACGAGGGTATATCCCGCTATGCCTGTTTCCTTATGATAAGCTTCGCTGAATCCACCGTCGATAACCATCAGTTTGCCGTTGGCCTTTATGGGATTCTCACCCTTGGAGGCATGTACGGGCACATGACCGTTGATGATATGGCGGTTGGCCCCTTTCACCTCAAAGGCGTCAAGTATGTAGTCGCATATCTGCTCGTTGTCACGCAGTTTGAAGTAATTGCCTTTCTCTTCCTTGTAAACATCCTTGTCCTTAAGGAAATAGCGTTCGAATGTGGCCATCTTCGACTTGTCGAACAATGGACTGTCCTTGCCGCACCACAGATACAGGAAATAGTCGATGGCATAATTGCGCAGTTCTGCCGGTGTGTCGTTGGTGAATGCCGAGCGTATGAGCTGTCCCGTCTGTTGCATCAGTTCGCGACCGCTGTATTTCTTGCCGGGATACAGTTCAACCTCTTTCAGTGTGCCGTCGGCATTCAGCGGCACCGAGGCATGGAAAAGAAGGTTGCTGTTGTATATGGCATACATGCATCCATGGCTAAGGATATATGAGATATGCTTGTGCAGTTTCTCGCTGACCTTGAACGAATGGTGAAGTTTGCCCATGAGCTGCTTTTCCTCGTATGTCAATTCGCTTGGATGGGCTGGGTCGATAGTGGGGAAACAGTTGCTTGTCATCTCGTATTCCTTGCCGTCGATGGTGCATATGCCACGCGCATAGTCAATATTGTCAAACATGCAGCGGTCGAGCATGTTCCATTCAGGGCGGCGTTTGAATATCTTTGCCTCCTCCTTAAACTGTATTACACTTATTGCCTTGTGCATCTTTGCAGTCAGCTGTAGTGTCTTTTCATCCATAGTTATGCCTTTCAGCAACTTTGGCATGAACTCTGTGCAAGGGTCATTGCCATATATATCCATAGCGAATGTGGCAAGCGGCATAAGGTTGATGCCATAGCCTTCCTCAAGCGTTGCAAGATTGGCATATCGGAGCGAGAGGCGCAGTACGTTGCATATACATGCGTCGTTGCCCGCCGTGGCTCCCATCCACAGTATGTCGTGGTTGCCCCACTGGATATCCCATGAGTGATAGTTCATCATGGTATCCATAATGATATGTGCTCCAGGTCCGCGGTCGTAAATGTCGCCGAGGAGATGGAGCTGGTCGATGGAGAGACGCTGGATAACATTGCACAGCGCTATGATAAAATCATCGGCACGACCAGTGGAAATAATGGTGTCAACGATTACCGCCACATACTTCGCCTTGTCGGAGTCGTCGGTGCGCTCATGGAGCAGTTCCTCGATTATGTAGCTGAAGTCTGCTGGCAAGGACTTCCTGACCTTTGAGCGGGTGTATTTGCTGCTGACATCACGACACACCTTCACCAACTGGTGAATGGTGATGTGATACCAGTCGTCTATGTCATCTTCCGACGCTTTTATGAGTTCGAGTTTCTCCTCGGGGTAATATATCAGTGTGCAAAGCTCTTTCTTTTCGCTTTCGCGTATGTCATTGCCAAAGAGCTCGTTGACCTTGCGCTTGATATTACCTGAAGCGTTCTTGAGGATATGTCTGAATGCCTGGTATTCACCATGCAGGTCTGCCATAAAATGTTCTGTACCTTTGGGTAGGTTGAGAATTGCTTCGAGATTGATAATCTCGCAACTTGCAGTGGCAACCGACGTAAAGGTCTGCGACAGAAGACTCAAATAGCGCATATCCTTCTCTATGTCGTATGTGGGATGCTTTACCTTGTTCATAATTCTCATGTTTTATATGGTGGGTTAATAATTTATTCCTAATTCATCATCAAGCATTGCCTCCAGACGCCTTGTGCGCCTGTTGTATTTGGGAGGGGCTACGAGAAAACCTTCTTCCAAACCTGTGTAGTCAATCATTACCTGCATCAGGCTCGACACGAATTTGTAGAGTGACCGCTCTTTCATATCCTCGCAGAATTGTCGTTCGTCGATTGACACATTGCGCATTTGATATGCTGTTTCAATGATGTCCTTGATGGTAAGATGCCACATGCTTGCATGCTTGTAAAGTGACTTGATGAAATTGGTGAAGCTCTCGGTGTGGTCGCCCTTGGCATCAGCAATTACGGCAGGCAAGGGTTTTACTTCCTTGCTGAAGAATCCCTTGCGTTTTTCCGACTTGGGTAGATAGCAGGGGATTTCCTCTGGCTTGACATCGGGGCGGTAAAGGCCGAGCGTGTCGATGGCATCAGCTATGGTATCGGTGATGGAGGTGTGATAAGAGTGTATTAATATCCGTCGCCAACCGACGGGGGTGAGCCTGCTTATGCTGGCGTTCTCATTGTCGGTGAGCCATCGTGAGTCCTTGGATACACCCGCCTTTATGAGCGAGGCGAAAGCAAGGCGTTCTTCATCACCAAGAAGTGCGAACGTATGGGTGTCCATCACCTTATTATATATATATAGTATTTTCTTCGCCATTTCCTTGTCGGTGATGGTATCTGTAATCATCGAGTTGCGCACAACTTCTATCCTGCTGTTCCATCCAAGACGTTTCATGCAGTTTTCTTCCATCCTTCCCATAACCACCACGGCAAAAGCCTCGTTGACAATGCGTTTCTGGTAGGTGATGATTCGAGGCAGTCGCGACTTCCAGTAGTGTTGCTTGACAACCCATGGTTCAAGTTGACCATGTGGTGATACCACTATTCGCGTGCCTTCATTTCTTGCTTTTCTTGCAACCATAAAGTCGGAGTCGCGCCAACATCCGTGGAAATGAACTATATCCACCCGTGATTCATTCATTGCCTTGATGGCATCATTCAGTGAGGTGGCACTGACATTCTCAATACAGCCGTCACCAGACAGGTAAGCAAACTCAGCCATGGCACTGGAAATGATGCGGATGTATTCCGTAGTCATCCCGTCGCTTGCGTTATGATAATGCAGTATTCTCATTCTCAATGATATTTAACGTCTTATGAAATCTTCCTTGTCGCTTCTTGAATGCTTGAAGTAAAGTATGGCATTGCGCCATATCTCGCATCCGTCGAGAAATGGTATCTTCCATGCTGGAACTGTCTCTGAAATGGCATTCATCGCCTGTGAGGAGATAAGCACACGCAGAAGATAGTTGAGAAGCAATGAAACAGCTGAAACGACAGTGATGACATACAATCCCATAACAGCCGACAGTGCTATTGCCGCTATTTGCAGCATTAAGGTTGAATGTAGGAGCAAATTGTCGATCATTACCGGAAGTCGATAGGAAAGCCCACGCTGCAGGTGCCTTGTAGTCTCGATGAAGAATAGTTTGTCGTTTGTCCAGCCTGTTGAAGTGGGAGCGTCACGTATGATGCGTGCTTCCTCTTCGGTGGCTGTTTCGGTATTGTAAGGTGTAGAATATTCATTTGCAATAAAGTCATATTCTCCCCGTAGGTATTTCAGGTTCTTGAGGAATCCGTAGTTCTTCATGAATAATTCACGGCGCATGGCAAGATTGCGTCCACTGTATGCGTATGCCGTGGAGTTTTGGGCTGCACGCAGTTGGCGGAACCACGACTTGACATTATCGAGACGCACATAGTCGGATGCATCATCCTCATAGCGTGTCTCACCAAGTATGAGGTCTCCGTTGCAGTGTGAGGACATTGTCTCAAGCCATTGGTCGGAAGCTGGGCGGCAGTCGGAACCGGTAAAGATAAGCCATTCATATTTTGCGGCCTTGACACCTATGGTGAGCGACAGTTTTCTGCGGCTCAGGTAATGGCTGTTTGCGGGTATAAAAGTAGTGTATAGGTTGGGGTATTTATTTTTGAAACGTTTTAATACGTCACTGGTTTCGTCCGTTGATGATTCGTCAATCACAACGACTTCAAAGTCTCCTGAATACTTCTGCTCAAGAAAGGCGGGCAGATTGCGCTCAATCTCCATGGCATTGTCATGCACGGAGATGATAATGGAAAACCCAGGCTTGTTTGCCTTGGATTCTTCATTGTTGTCTGATGCCCCACCGACGTTATCGAGTCGGGGCCTCCTAAAAAGAACATTACAGAATGGGGTGGCTACTGCCAAAAGCAGAAGCACACCACATACTGTAATTGTTAGTGTGTCAAATATAATCATATATCTATATTATAATGCACGCAAGTCCTCGGTGGTATAGCCTAATGGCAGAGGACGGCAGTTATATTGCGAAGCCATAATCTCACCGTATGCTCCAGCTGAGCGAAGTGCGATGAGGTCTCCACGTTTTGTTCCGTTGAGAGGAACTTGCTTGCCGAAAACGTCGCTCGACTCGCAAATAGGACCTACCACGTCGTATTCCTCAACAGGAGCATCACTCGACAGGTTCTCTATCTTGTGATATGCCTGATAAAGGGCAGGGCGGATAAGGTCGGTCATTCCGGCATCTACAATGGCAAACTTCTTCACGGAACCTTCCTTTACGTAGAGTGTACGGGTGATGAGAGAGCCACACTGACATACCACTGCACGACCTAATTCAAAATGCAGGGTCTGGCCAGGACGTAACTTAAGGTGGTTGGCGTATGTGTCGAAATATGCTTTAAAATCAGGCACAGGCACTCTGTCGGGATGCTCGTAGTCAACACCTAATCCGCCGCCTACATTGATGTTAGGCACTTTGATATGCTGTCTGTCAAGTTGGTCCTGAAGCTCGTTGATGCGGTTGCACAAAGCCTCGAAGTCGCCCATATCAAGTATCTGAGAACCAATATGGAAATGAAGGCCGACAAACTCTACGTTCTGCATTTCTCTTGCCTTTCCTATAACAGTTAACATATCTTCCATGGCAATGCCAAACTTATTCTCGGCAAGTCCCGTGGTTATGTTTGCATGTGTATGTGCACCAACATTCGGATTGATACGGAAAGCCACTCTTGCCACCTTTCCCTTGGCGGAGGCAAGCTCGTTGATGACATCCAGTTCTGCAAGACTCTCGACGTTGAAGCAGAAGATGTCCTTGTCAAGACCGAGATTAATCTCCCAGTCGCTCTTGCCTACACCTGCATATACTATACCTTCGCCTGCAAATCCTGCTTTGCTGGCTGCTTCTATCTCTCCGCCACTAACGCAATCTGCACCCAAACCTGCCTCGCGAATGATGGTCAGCAACTTTGGATTGGCATTTGCCTTAACGGCATAGTGTACCTTGAATCCCTCGTGCTTTCCCGCTTCTTCATTGATAGTGCGCAGTGTCTTTCTCAACAACTCTGTGTCGTAGAAATAGAAAGGTGTCCTCACCTTATTGAATTGTTCAATGTAATTGTGCATGTGTCCTATTCTTAATTATTAATTTTTAATTCTTAATTAAACAAAGTGTCGCTAAGGCTCTGTAAAGCGCGTTTCTTGTCGCTCTCCTTGATGAGGAATGAGATATTGTAGTTGCTTCCCCCGTATGAAATCATTCGCACGGGGATGTTCTTCATCGCCTCTGTTGCGAGAGTCTCGAAACCTACATTGCTCCAGTCGAGGTCGCCTACAACACAGATGATGCACATATCCTTGTCAACTGTCACTGTTCCGTATTTCTTCAGTTCATTGACTATATCGTCAAGATGACTGTTGTTGTCGATACTCATCGACACGCCCACTTCTGATGTGCATACCATATCAATGGCTGTCTGATAGCTTTCGAAAATCTCGAATACCTTGCGCAGGAAACCTGTGGCAAGCAACATTCGGCTGCTCTTGATTTTGATGGCAGTGATATTGTCCTTGGCAGCCACTGCTTTTATCTTGCCTGCTTCAGTGCAGTTGCTGATTGTTGTGCCTTCTGCCTCCGGATCCATGGTGTTGAGCAGTTTAACGGGGATTCCGGCAAACTTGGCTGGCTGTACGCATGTGGGGTGAAGGATCTTTGCTCCGAAGTAAGCCAACTCAGCAGCCTCCTCAAAATGGAGCTGGTGTACGGGAGCTGTCTTGTCAACCACACGCGGGTCGTTGTTGTGCATACCGTCGATGTCGGTCCAGATCTGGATTTCCGACGCATTGACGGCTGCACCTATCAGTGATGCGGTGTAGTCGCTTCCGCCGCGCTGCAGGTTATCAATCTCGCCGTAGGCATTGCGGCAGATGAATCCCTGGGTTATATATACCTGCGCTCCTTCCTTGTCCTTGAGAATAGCAGTGAGCTTTTCACGGATATATGAAGAATCTGGCTCGGCATTTTTGTCGGTACGCATGAAGTCAAGGGCCGAAAGCAGACATGAATTGATACCTTGTTCCTGCATATAGTTCTGAATCATGTTGGTGCTCATGATTTCTCCTTGGGCAACGATGCTCTTCTCCTCGAAACTTGTAAACAGTTCCTTGGTGAAAGAACGGAGATAATTGAATACGCCAAGGAGGAAATTACGTGTATTCTCCTTCCACTCATCCGTAGAGTAGAGCTCCTCAACGTGCTTCATGTATTTCTGTTCCAGTTTGTTAATCACTTCGTTGGCTCCTTCGGGATTCTTCTTGTAGAGATAATCCGAAATTTCAACGAGTGAATTTGTTGTTCCCGACATTGCCGAGAATACGACAAGCACCGGTTCGCCTGATGCTGTCACCAGTTTGGTCACGTCCTTCATTCTCTGAGGAGTGCCGACGGAAGTACCGCCGAATTTCATTACCTTCATATTCTATTTCTTTTTTAATTCCTATTACTGTTATCTGTCAATATTGTCTGTGGATTCGTCAAAATCCATGCTGAACTTATTGTAGTCGTCAGTGATTTCCTCAAGTTTCCCGTCTGCACAGCGATAAACTATTCCCGGGTATTTGTCGAGCAGTGGAATGTTGTGGGTGCTCATCACCACGGCTGTGCCTGTCTGTGATATGTCCTTCAACATTCTGATTATGTTTTCAGCCGTTTCTGGATCAAGGTTTCCTGTTGGCTCATCGGCAATTATCACTTTGGGCTTGTTGAGAATAGCTCTTGCAATAGCCACACGCTGCTGTTCGCCACCTGATAGTTCGTGCGGAAGTTTGTCTGCCTTGTCTTCAAGACCAACGTCCGAGAGAACTTCCTTGATTCTTGTGTTTATCTCTTTCTTGTCTTTCCACCCAGTGGCCTTCAGTACAAAACGCAGGTTCTTATACACTGTGCGGTCGCCCAATAACTGGAAGTCCTGAAAGATTATTCCCATTTGTCGCCTTAGTGCCGGCACATGCTTACGCTTGAGTTTCAGAAGATCCTGATTGAGTATCATAGCCTCTTCTGCCTCATCTATATCCAGCTCGAAGTAGATGGTCTTAAGTAATGAGCTTTTTCCCGAGCCGACTCGACCTATTACGTATATGAACTCCCCTTCGTCAACATGGAAGTTCACATTGGCGAGAACAGGCTTGTCGCCTGACTGGAAGACGTTTACGTTCTTGTAGTTTATCAGCATAACATTGATAATTTTCTTAATGCTTGTGCCAGTTGGGGTTATGCCTTACCTGTAGTTCCTTTGCAAGGTCTTCAATGCGCAACCCCTTACTTGTGAGCAATACAATAAGATGATAAATCATGTCTGCTCCTTCGTAGATGAGACGACCGTTAGTGCCGTTACATGCCTCAATTACTGCCTCAAGTGCCTCTTCTCCAACCTTTTGCGCTATTCTGTTAATGCCATCATTGAACAGTGAAGTCGTATAACTGCCCAATGGCATTTCCTCGTGGCGTGTATTGATGAAATCTTGCAGATAAGTGAGGAAGAGTAGGGGGTTGACTTCGTTTTTCTCACCCCAACAAGTGTCTGTACCCTTGTGGCAAGTAGGGCCGGTAGGATTGACTTTCACAAGCAGCGTATCGTTGTCGCAGTCAACCATGATGTCAACCAACTCCAGGAAATTACCTGATGTTTCTCCCTTTGTCCAAAGACACTGACGCGAGCGGCTGAAGAAAGTCACCTTGCCTGTCTTGGTGGTCTTCTCGTATGCCTCTTTGTTCATATAGCCGAGCATAAGCACGGTCTTGGTCTTTGCGTCCTGAATGATGGCAGGAACAAGTCCGCCCATTTTTTCAAAATCGATTTTCATATATAATTTAATTCTTAAATTCTAATTCATAATTCCTTAAATCCTCACGTTCACTCCCTCCTCGTTAAGATATAGTTTGAGCTCGGGGATAGGTATTTCGCCAAAGTGGAATACACTGGCTGCTAATGCTGCGTCGGCATGTCCTTTGACAAAAGCGTCGAGAAAATGTTCCTTCTTTCCTGCACCACCGCTTGCAATCACAGGGATGGATAATTCGGAGGTAAGCTTAGCCAGTGCATCATTGGCATATCCTTCCTTAACGCCGTCATGGTCCATACTGGTGAACAGTATCTCGCCTGCACCACGGTCTTGTGCCTCTCTCGCCCATTCAAACAAACCGCGTTCGGTTCGCTCGCGACCTCCTTTTAGATAGCAATGCCAACCGTCAGTGTCAAAGCGGGCGTCAATAGCACAAACACAAACCTGCGAACC
Source organism: Prevotella sp. (assembly GCA_022764085.1). Lineage (GTDB taxonomy): Bacteria > Bacteroidota > Bacteroidia > Bacteroidales > Bacteroidaceae > Prevotella. Next base: position 6,098 of record JALERP010000035.1, on the reverse strand, counting down.
AAATCTGTCTGTTATCTCGGTAATCAGCTCCGGGCGGCGCAGTGCGGCACTGTTTATGCTCACCTTGTCAGCTCCGGCATAGAGAAGCCTCTCTACGTCTGCCAGTTCGTTTATTCCGCCTCCAACAGTGAAGGGAATGTTTATCTCCGCAGCTACGCGGGTCACCATTTCCGTGAATGTCTTGCGCCCCTCGAAACTTGCCGTTATGTCAAGGAAAACAAGTTCGTCAGCTCCGGCATCACTGTATGCCTTACCCAATTCTACGGGGTCTCCTGCATGGCGAAGGTTAACGAAGTTTGTGCCTTTTACCGTCTGTCCGTCCTTTACGTCAAGGCATGGTATTATTCTCTTTGCCAATCCGTTGTGCTTTGACCATGAAACTATCCGTCGAAGGTCAATGCGCCCCTCGTAAATTGACTTTCCGAAGACAACAGAGGGAATACCATTACGGTTTAGTTCGTAAATATCTTTCTCTGACGAAACGCCTCCACTGGCAATAAGGTTCAACTGCGGATATTGCTTCATTATGTCGGAATAAAGCTCTGTGGCAGGACCGTTGAGTGTGCCGTCCTTGGATATTTCTGTGCAAAGTACGTTCTTCACACCTTTTTCTATATAATAACCCAAGAATGGCAGCAGGTCTTGTGTCGAGTCTTCCTTCCATCCGTTGATGGATATCTTGCCGTTTCTCACGTCTGCTCCAAGGATAATCCTGTCTGCACCGTATTTATCTAACCAAGAGGCAAACAATTCCGGCTTTGATATGGCCACTGACCCTATGGTCACAAGGTGTGCACCATTGGCAAAGGCTGCCTCAATGTCTGCATCAGTCTTGATGCCGCCACCAAAATCCACGATGAGACTTGTTGCCTCGGTGATTCTCCTCAGCACATCCACGTTGACAATATGTTTTGACTTTGCACCGTCGAGGTCAACCACATGAAGTCTTTTTATGCCGAGACGCTCAAACCGCCTCGCCATTTCCACCGGGTCATCAGCATATACGGTCTTGGTGTCGTAGTCGCCCTTGGTGAGACGTACGCACTTTCCGTCAATGATGTCTATTGCTGGTATCAGTTCAATCATATATTCTCGATGTCTAAGAAGTTCTGTAATATTCTTGCGCCCACGTTTCCACTCTTCTCCGGATGGAACTGGGCGGAATAGAAGTTGTCCTTGTGCAAACAGGCACTGTATGGCAATATGTAGTCGGACGTAGCTATGGTTGACTCACAGAGTGGAACATAGAAACTGTGTACGAAATAGACATAGTCGCCCTCGTTGATGCCTTTCATTAATGGAGACTTCAGGTCGGTAATCTTATTCCAACCCATAGCAGGCACCTTGTCCTCATGACGCTTTGACATAAATCGCCTCACGTCTGCGTCGAACACACCGATGCAATCTGTATCTCCTTCCTCGGAATGCTTGCATAGCAACTGCTGTCCCACGCATATGCCGAATACCGGTTGGCGCAGGTTGCGTATAACCTCGTCGAGCCTGCGTTCCTTGAGATACTGCATAGCTCCGCGTGCCTCTCCCTGTCCGGGAAAAATAACCCTGTCGGCAGACTGAAGTCTCTCGGGGGAGTCGGTCAGGTCAGGTTCAATGCCCAGTCTCCTTAGGGCATTCACCACTGAATAGACATTGCCGGCGTTATATTTTACTATAGCTACGTTCATAATTCCTAATCCCTAATTCCTAACTAAAAATTATCGTCTTGTTATGGTATGTGAGAATCTTTCTCTCGATGTGTTTCTTCACGGCACGTGAGAGAACTATTTTTTCAAGGTCGCGTCCTTTAAGCACAAGGCTTTCGGGATTGTCCTTATGGGTGATTCTCACAACATCTTGCTCAATGATTGGTCCTGCGTCAAGCTCAGCCGTGACATAATGGCTCGTGGCGCCGATAATCTTCACGCCTCTTTCCCATGCCTGGTGATAGGGCTTTGCTCCTATGAAAGCCGGCAGGAACGAGTGGTGGATGTTGATGATATGGTTGGGGTAGGCGGCTATCATACCGTCGGTGATAATCTGCATATATCGGGCAAGCACGATGAATGTGATTTTCTCTTTTTTCAACAGTTCCATCTCTTGCTGCTCAACCTCTGCCTTGTTGGAGTGGTCTTTCTTTATCGACCACACATAATAGGGGATGTCAAATTGCTCAGCTACATATCGCAAGTCCTCATGGTTGCTGATGATGCACGGGATATCCACGTTAAACTCACCCGCCTTGTATCTGGCAAGCAGGTCGTAGAGGCAATGGCTCATCTTGCTTACGAAGATTGCCATTCTTGGCTTTACATCATTGAAGTAAAGATTTGCCGTCATGTCGTATCTTTGTGCATATAAGGTGTCTATGTATTCCTTTATCTTCTCCCTCGGAATAAGGAACTTGTCCAGTTCCCATTCGATTCTCATAAAGAATACTCCATCCTCACGGTCAACATATTGGTCGAGATATACGATGTTGCCGAGGTTGTCCGTTATGAACTTGGTTATCTCCGTGATGATACCCTGTTGGTCAGGGCAGTGCAGCAGAAGTATTGCCGTTGGTTTCATTTTATCTTATATATTAATGTGTAATATTACAAACTATCCTCTTCCTCCGAAGTCTTGAGTATGATGCTCGTTGCTCCGATAGTGAAGAGGGTACCATTATCTATCACTCGCCTTTCCCTGTCTCCAAGTATTTGGTTATCGACAAAGGTGCCGGTGTAGCTTGGTCCGTCTCTCAGTACATATTTGAGGTTGCCTTTTTTGTCGCGACTAACGTTGATGGTGCAGTGGTTGATGTCTATACTCGGGTCGTTGGTCTCGATTGGAGTATTGGTCTTGCTGCCCTTCATATATCTTCCTATTACATTGTCTCCCATCTTCAAAGGGATGACCTGTTTGTAGTGAAACACGTTTTCTATCACGACAATTGAGCCAACCCCGTTTGCATTGGCATTCTCCTCAGGATTGTCCTCTTTCTGGGTCGCCTTGAGTTTTGACGTGCCTATCCTTATGCCAAACTGTTTGCCGCATTCATGGCATTCAAATACGAGGGACTGTCCTTCTGTGTATCTTGTTTCGTCAAATGTGATATAGTTGTCACATTTTGGGCATCTAACTCTTTTCACCTGAATAATAACTCTTAATTCTTAACTCTTAATTCTTAACTCTCAACACCCACGCCTGTTCAAAGCCATGCATGGAACGGACGTTATTCAATTCCTTGTACGCTTCGCCTTCTGAGGGGTAACATCCGTAAACCACTCTCACCATATTGTTTCTGACGTATGTGCGAGCCTTGTCAAGTCCTTTCTTGTGGAGTTCCTTTACATATCTGTCTGCATTCCCCTTGGGGATACTGCTTGCAATGACAATGCAGAAGGAATCTACAGCGGCATTTTCTGTAGTTTTCATGTCAAGCACCTTTTCTGGTTTTACGGCAACCGTATCCATGCAGGGCTTGGCATCTACCTTTGCCATAGAGTCCTTTCTACTTTCCTTAATAGTCTTGATGTCAATGGTATTCATTTGTGAGTCTTTCGGCATCAGTTTGCTGAAGAACAAAGTGCCGTTGAAGTCCCCAATGTTAACATTCTTGAATCCAGAATGTGTCATAGGCATAAGCATTAGAATAAGCACAATAGCGGCGGCAGCGGTAATTCCCGCATTGCGAAGCCACGACACCTTGATGCATATTGTCTTTTCTTCCTCTTCAAATGGCTCGCTCATATTGTAGTCTGTGGCAACAGCCTCTATCGTCTTTGTCTCCGGCTTAGGTTGGTCGAAGATGGTTGTGGTTATCGGCGCGACATTCTCTTCCGTCTCCACTGCCAATTGTTGCATCTCGAATGAACTTAATCCGTAAAGATCAGGAGTGAGAATCCCCGCCTCGCATGGTGTAAACTCTATGTTGCCATCCTCGTTAATCTCGAGGACACCAATATCTGTCAGTTCGTAAAATCCATCATTGGAAAGACGCTGGCGAAGTTCTTCCACTTCCCCCTCTATCTTTCTTAATGCTTCTGGATAACTGATGTCGTATGCCTCGACGTATGACTGTGCCAGCAAAGAGTCGTTAATCTTCAGTTGCGAGTTGAAGCCGAGTGTACGCAATGGTGGAACAAACACACCATCGGCTTCATCGAATCGAGCCTCCACATGATGTGCAGTGAACCCTCCAAGACCAGGTACAATTACGCAGTCGTTGTCGAGCAAAAGTATTTCTATATGTCTCTCTATTTCTATCACGACTGCAAAATTACTGCAATTATTCGAAAAAACCAAATAAAATCAGTCTAAATTGAGGAAAAATGCCAAAAAGCTTTCATTATTCCAATAAAAATGCTTACTTTTGCACCGATTTTAATAAAAATGTAGTTTTATGGAATACATCAAGACTGAAATAGATGGGGTTTGGATTATCCAGCCGAGAGTGTTTAATGATGCCCGTGGATATTTCTTCGAGGCATGGAAGAAGGAGGAGTTTGAAGAGCATATAGGCAAGGTATGTTTCGTTCAGGATAATGAATCGAAATCTTCATACGGGGTATTAAGAGGACTGCATTATCAGAAGGGCGAGTTCTCACAGGCAAAGCTCGTACGTGTTATCAAGGGATGCGTTTTGGACGTTGCGGTAGATATACGTAAGAATAGTCCTACGTTTGGAAAGCATGTTATGGTGGAGCTGAGCGACGACAACAAGCGTCAGTTCTTTATCCCCCGAGGATTTGCCCATGGATTCCTTGTCATGAGCGATGAAGCCATTTTTACATATAAGGTGGATAATGCATATGCACCACAGGCTGAGGCGAGCATAAGATTCGATGATCCTGATATTGCAATAAATTGGCCCATCGACTCCAAGGATGTACTTACGAGTGCAAAGGATATGGAAGCAAAATTGCTAAAGGAAGCAGATCTTTTCTGATGTTAATTTATTGAATTTTTATAAATGACAATTAGAACCATACTAACAATAGCTGTGGTGGCAGGTATTCTCAACAGTTGTCAACAAAAGGAAAACAAGGTTGTTGAGACTGCTGAGGATACCGACGCCAAGTCTATGCTCCAGGGAGTGTGGATAGACAGTGACACACAGGAGGTCAATTTCAAGGCTAAGGGTGACACAATCTACTATGCTGATTCCTTGTACCAGCCGGCTTATTTCAAGATTGTCGGAGATTCTCTCATCATGGGGGAGAATCGTCAGAGATATGAAATTGTTAAACAAACAGCAAACTTGTTGTGGTTCAAGAATTCCAATTCTGACCTCGTAAAGTTGCAAAAGAGCGACAATCCGGAGGATGCACATATCTTTGAATCTCAAAAACCTAAGGTTATTGCTTTCACTGAGGTGGTGAAGCGTGACACTGTTGTGACATACAACAACCAAAGGTATCATTGCTATGTGGCAATCAACCCCACGCGCTATAAGGTTCGCCGTACGGCGTTTAATGAAGATGGGGTGGAGGTTGACAATGTTTATTATGACAATATCGTGCATGTCAGTGTGTATAAGGGAAATGAATGTCTCTATTCAAGGGATATACGAAAGTCTCTTTTCGACGGGAAAATGCCTGCCCAATTCCTTTCGCAAGCGATACTTTCCGATGTGGAGTTCTGCAAGGTTGATTCAGATGGTTTTCATTTTGAAACAACAGTGTGTATTCCAGACGGTGCCAGTTGTTATATGTTTGATTTGACTGTCGGATTCACAGGCAAGGTGAGAATACGCCTTTTAGAGTATTAGCGGATTATTATATTGTGCCTCTGTACTTTTTGTGTAATACAAATAAGAAGTGCGTAATACAAAAAAGAAGGAAGCCGCTCCGCTAAACAGCGTTGCGACTTCCACTAACGAAAGGAGGAGTAGTGGATAGGGGAATCGAACCCCTATGCCAAGATTGAGAATCTTGTATCCTAACCATTAGATGAATCCACCAAAAAAATGAATTTGATTTAGAGTAGTGGATAGGGGAATCGAACCCCTATGCCAAGATTGAGAATCTTGTATCCTAACCATTAGATGAATCCACCATCTTGCACTCTTCGGGAAAGGCTGCGGAAGCTGGGGGATTCGAACCCCCGGTACGGTAACC